>JADFSZ010000211.1 GCA_022560555.1 PVC group bacterium | reverse complement strand
TTTTTTTATTGATCTTAATCGAGCCCACCAGTTTTGTCAGAATCTTGAGACTGCCAAACACAGTATCGATAGCGTCAAATAACGGTTCTTTATCTTCCTGCATATCCCGGTTGTATGTGAGGGGCAGTCCCTTCATCATCGTCAGTAAACTCACAAGAGCGCCGTACACACGACCGGTTTTGCCGCGAATGAGCTCGCAGATGTCCGGATTCTTTTTTTGCGGCATCATGCTTGATCCGGACGAAAAAGCGTCTCCGATACTGATAAAGCCGAATTCATCCGAAGCCCATAGGATCATCTCCTCGGAAAATCGTGATAAATGCATCGCAATGAGAGACAGCGTTGACAGATATTCAATGACAAAGTCCCGATCACTTACGGCATCCACACTATTTTGCTTAATCCGTTTAAATCCAAGTATCCCGGCTACATATTTTTGGTCAATCGGAATGCTTGTCCCCGTACAGGCTCCGGCTCCGAGCGGAAGCACGTCTATGCGTTTCCATCCGTCCTGCAGACGATCAACATCCCTGTCGAGCATATGCATGTAGGCCAAAAGATGATGACTCAAGAGTACGGGTTGCGCGTGCTGCAAATGTGTGTATTCAGGAATGATCACTTCGGCATTTTTTTTCGCTAAAGCCAACAGTGATTTTTGGAGCCCGCGTATGTTCGCCAACAATGACGTCGTGCAAGCTTTGAGATAAAGCCGCATATCGAGCGCCACTTGATCGTTCCGACTCCGTGCCGTGTGAAGCTTTTCTCCAACCTTGCCGATTCGTTTGATCAAGAGACCCTCAACAGCCATATGAATATCCTCATCGTGGGAACTAAACTTTACTTTTCCACTCGCGATGTCCGATGCGATTTTGTCTAAAGCACGATCAATTTTCACGGCTTCGGTTTTTGTAAGAATACCGATTTTATACAGCATTTTCACATGAGCAATACTTCCGAAGATGTCATACAGGGCTAATCGCACGTCGTAATGGATAGATGCCGTAAATTTCTCAACATCTGCGGCCATGGACTCCTGAAAACGTCCTCCCCAGAGCTTTTTGGATTTTTCTTTTATTTTTTTCTTAGCCATTCTTTCTCTCATCTAGTTTTTAGCTTCTGTTCTTTTTTTTATTTATGATTTTTCATTTACGGATTTTTCCCATTGACCATTTACTATTTACCGTTTTTCAATTTCTTTTGCTTTTGCTTTTAGTTTTTTCTATTTACCATTTACGATTTACTATTTACCGCCTTTTAATTTCAGCCTAAGAGCATTCAAACGAATAAATCCTTCTGCGTCCTTTTGATTATACAAATTATCTTTCTCAAATGTTGCAAGCCCCGCACTGTAGAGAGAATGTTTCGATTTTCGTCCAAGCACGGAGCAGTTGCCTTTGTAGAGCGCTAAACGCACCGATCCTGTCACGTTCGTTTGCGTCTCATCAATCATGTTCTTCATAAGTTCGAACTCAGGCGAAAACCAAAACCCGTTATACACAAGTTCGGCAAATTTCGGCATCAGGCTATCCCGCAGATGCATCACTTCCCGATCCATTGTGATCGATTCCATAGCCCGATGCGCCGTATAAAGGATCGTTCCGCCCGGCGTTTCATATACCCCCCGGGATTTCATTCCGACAAATCGGTTTTCCACAAGATCCACGCGTCCAATTCCGTTGGCACCGCCAATTTTATTAAGATGGTCCAGGAGTTTGGCTGGACTCATCGCCTTACCATTTACCGAAATGGGCACACCTTTTTTAAAACCAATTTCGATTTTAGTGACTTTATCCGGCGCTTTTTTCGGAGATACAGATAACACGTACATATCCTCCGTCGCTTCCCGATCAGGATCTTCGAGAACTCCCCCCTCAAAACTGATATGCAGAAGATTCCGGTCTGTTGAATAGGGCTTAGCTTTGGTTACTGTGACCGGGATCTTATGTTTTTTCGCGTATCGAATGAGATCGGTTCGGGATTGAAAATCCCATTCCCGCCAGGGCGCGATAATTTTAATATTTGGATTAAACGCATAGTACGCCAATTCAAACCGCACCTGGTCGTTGCCTTTTCCTGTCGCGCCGTGGGACACCGCATCGGCATTTTCTTTTTTCGCGATTTCCATTTGTTTTTTGGCAATCAACGGCCGCGCAACGGATGTTCCCAAGAGATAAACACCTTCATAGAGGGCATTCGCTTTTAAGATCGTAAACACATAATCCCTCACGAACTCTTCTTTAAGATCTTCAACGTAAATTTTGCTCGCGCCTGACTGAAGGGCCTTTTTCTTGAGCGGAGCCAACTCCTCCCCTTGCCCCAAATCCGCCAC
>JADFSZ010000044.1 GCA_022560555.1 PVC group bacterium | reverse complement strand
CGGCCCGATTGTTTATCCGGAATTAAATAATCTGATCATTATGCCTATCTGTCCGCACACTTTAACCAACCGCCCTTTGTTGGTATCGGGAAAACGCAAAATCAGTGTTTGTATGGTCCCTAAATTAAACGAGTGTGCGATTCTCACGGTTGACGGTCAACGTCAAATAAAATTTGACAGCGCGTGTCATGCTGAAATCAAAGTATCACCTTATTATGTGCTTTTGGCGGCTAAAAACGAAAACAGCTATTGGGATGTTCTAAAAACAAAGCTTGGATGGCGTGGGTATATATGAGAGGCAGCATGGTAAAGAAATCATCAAAAGGCATAAAAAAAGAATCTTCATCGAAGTCTTGTAAAAATATAAAAAAGGATCTCGATAAACAATTCGGCCGTCATAAATGGTATTTAGATCCGGTCATGCGAGATGGCAATGTCCAGAGTGTTGTTGAAGATAATGGACATCTTTATCTTGTGAGATCGGTCCCCGAATCACTATTTTTACGTCAAAAGGGACAAGGAAAACTCTGGTGCTTTGATGACTCTGGGCGCTGTGTGATCGAGAACGCTCATTGCCTTCCTCAACCGTATGTCATGATGACCGCGACAGGGACTGAGTATTTTTCTATATGCGATCAATTCTTGCGCGGTTATTCCGGATTTGATTACACGAGAATGTTTGGCGAATTTGATGCCCACCAATTTCCGAAAGATCAGGGGCGGGTTCTTTGGATACGCTTAGAAAGCGGATTGTTGTGGGCTATGAATTTTGCTCCGCAGCGAAAAATATTTCCGGATCTTTTTCGTACCACATACGATTTAGGAAGTGTGACCCTTTTTAATAGGACAGAATGCGTGGGGCTCGAAGCAAAAATGACGGTTTTTGTCCCTATGAACGACAAAGTGGAGCTATGGATAGCGGATATTAAAAATATTTCCTCCAAAACCCAAAAGATCGACGCCATTCCGTGTGTACCCATTTTTGGCGGTAACCGCGCTTATGTTGAATATCACCGTGATGTTGTTCGCCTTTACAATAAAACTGAAATTGACAAAAAAGAATCCGTGATTTCAATCCATCCCGGCCTCGAGTGGGTCGAAGGGGCTACGGATCCCAGTTCGATTAACTATTTTATGAAAGCGTCATTGGAAAATTCGAAAGCACCGGACCGGTTTTATACGGACCGGGATACTTTTCTTGGAGCTCATAACCAGTGGGGAGAACCCCTGAGCCTTCTCACAGATACGCCTCCGGACCGCGAGATGCTCGGCGAAGAGGCCGTCGGAGCCATTGAATTTAAAAATATCCTTTTGGAACCAGGGCAATCCATTAAGCTATACGTCATAACAGGGATTGCTTTTGACCGCCAGGAAAAGGACAATGTTATAAAGAAATACACTCCTCCTGTGATCGAGAAGTCTCTTATTGAAGTCTATGATTATTGGCAAAAGATGACGACGAAGAGGGTTATTAAAACAAAAAACAAGGATTTTGATTTCTCCTGGAATAAGTGGTGGCTGTATCAATTGCAGCTCAGATTTTGGTTTGGGAACACAGGGCATCCTCAATTTGATTATGGGTCTGACTTTTGCGGGTGGCGGGAAATCTGGCAGGATATGATCGGAACCATACTGATGGATTCAGATAAGATGGAAGAGCATCTGATCCGCACGCTTGAGGGGATCCGGATGGACGGTACGAATGCCACCCGTTTTTTTGTCCGAACCCGTAAATTCGGATCCGATGAAGTCAACGGTTTATGGTGTGATCATCCCTATTGGACAACACAAACGATTTTGATTTACGCGGAGCATGTCGGAAATCCAAAATTTCTATTTCATGACGGCATACGCTATTTTCGTGATCTTTATATTGATCGTGGCGATACGAAGGACGAAGGCTGGGCGAAAGGGACTGTAGGATTTTTGAAAAACAAAATGAATACAAACGCGACGGGGACAATTCTGGAGCATCTTTTATGTCAGCTTTATCCTATGTTTTTTGATGTGGGGAAAAATGATTTACTGGCTGTGAAACGCGCGGATTGGAATGACGCCGTTGATCAGACACGAGGGGAGAGCGTGACGTTCTCTATGGGTTTTGTGGAAGACTGTCGAGACCTGGCTAAGTATTTGGAAAAGCTGTTAAAAAATCACAACATAACAGAGACACCGATCGCGAAAGAACTTAGGGTGTTGATCGCGAACAATCGCAGCTCTATCGTTGAGAAGCGCAGTCGCTTGAAAGCCTATGTAGATAGCGTTAACATTCGTTCTTCGGGTGAAAAGGAGAATGTCGAACTTCGGGAACTCATAAATGATCTCAACGAAAAATCTGTGCTCATGAAGAACTGTATCAATGAGAAGGCCTGGACCGGCGAATATTATATTGCGTATTTTGATCACGAGGGGCAAGCGATTAAGGGGCCTCAAAACCAGGATTTAGCCATTTATCTTATGCCCCAGGCTTTTGCCATATTTTCCGGTGTCGTCGAGGGAGAGCGTCTCGCAACCATGATTCAAGCCGTGGATAAATATCTTTATGATACAAAAGTCGGAGGGTATAAACTTAATTATCCCGCTTATGAAACATTCGATAAAGATATTGGCCGAATTACTGGTTTTGCCGCGGGAACCAAAGAAAATAGTGCTATTTTCAATCACGCGAATTTGTTTTATATGAATGCGCTCGCTCGTCTTAAAAAAGCCGAAAGCGCTTTTAAGGTGTGGGACGGCATCAATCCTGTCCGGCACTCACAGATGCAGTCGATGATCCTGCCTTGGTTGCCGGAGTACTGGGTTTCATCGGACAATCCGAACATAGCGGGAAAAGGGGAATATCCGATGCTGACTGGATCCGCTGTTTGGACACGGATCAATTTTGAGCGTTTTGTTTTAGGGATACGGGGTGAAGAAGGCGGATTACGCATTGATCCGTGCTTGCCAAGAAGAAAAGATATGGATAAAATTGAATTTACCTTTAATTTTCGCGGGGCACGGTATTGTGCAAAATACAAGCTCAAAAAGACGAACGGCGGTACAGCCGAGATTCGTTCGATTTTGGTAGATGGTAAAAAAATCGAAGGCAATCTTATCAAGCCGTTTCCTGATGGTGAACATACAATTTCGATCGAGCTCGAATGATGATATGAAACCTGAAACCATTGACATTAAATCAATTTTAGAAAATATTCCGGAACGGATTCCTCAAGGTCATAAGAAAACCTACGGGCATTTGTTGGTGATTGCGGGATCCCTTGGATTAACAGGGGCATCTGTTCTTTCTACGATGGCGGCTTTGAGAAGCGGGTGCGGTTATGTGACGCTGGGATGTCCCGCTTCCCTCGTTGCTCAAGTGGACTCTCAAATCACGGAAGCGGTTAAACTTTCTTTGCCCGAGACAGATAAAGCATCTCTTAATTTGGACGCGTTCGCAGAAATTCATGCTTATAGTAAAAATATTTCCGCAATCGCGATTGGCCCGGGGCTGTCAACTCATGCTGAAACATCGAATCTTGTCAGAAAACTCGTTCCGAGTTTAAGTATTCCGATGGCTCTGGATGCGGATGCTTTAGCGGCTTTAGAAGGGGACAAGGCTTTGTTGAAAGGGAAGAGCCGTGTGATGACACCGCATCCGGGAGAATTTCAGAAATTAACGGGTATACCAAAAGAAGACATACATAAAAATCCTGGTGAATGCGCTTTCTCTTTTGCAAAAACACACGGAATCACGGTTGTTCTCAAGGGAGCGCCGACGGTTGTTTCGGACGGAGAGCGTGTTTATGTTAATGATGCCGTTAATCCCGGGCTATCGACAGCAGGGACCGGGGATGTGTTAACAGGGATCATCGGCGGTTTCCTGGCGCAGGGTATGGATGGTTTTGAGGCTAGTGTTCTTGGAGTTTTTATTCATGGACAGACTGGTGTAGAGTCTGTGAAGCAAAAGGGAATGATGGGGTTGATTGCGCGGGATCTGATTGAAGTGCTGCCAACGGTCTTAAAAAAATATGAACGTGTGAAAAAATGAGTGATTTGGATATACGAGAACGATTTAAAGGATTTTTGGAAAATGAGAAAATGATGGGTATGCAAGATGTGCTGCCCATACATCTGGATTCAAAAGAGGCAAAGGCGGATGATGCGGAGTGGAAGAAATTAAAGAAAAATGTTCTAAACTGCCGGAAATGCGAATTGTGCGAAAATCGAAATAACGTTGTATTTGGAGACGGCAATGAACAAGCTGATTTGATGTTTGTGGGGGAGGCTCCGGGGGCGGATGAGGATGCTCAAGGCTTTCCCTTTGTCGGGAGGGCCGGGAAACTTTTGACAAAGATCATTGAGTCAATCGGACTAAACCGAAAAGATGTTTATATATGCAATGTGATCAAATGCAGACCGCCCCAAAACAGAACCCCCTTTCCTCATGAAATTGAAAAATGTCATCCGTATTTGGAGGCACAAATTAATTATATTAAGCCGAAGATTATCTGCACTCTTGGATCTCCCGCGGCTAAAACGGTTTTGGGGACGGAGGAGACCATATCACATATTCGCGGCCAAGTGTTTCATCGCCAAGACACGATTGTGATTCCAACCTATCATCCTGCCTATCTCTTGCGCAATCCCGCCATGAAACGTCCCGTGTGGGAAGACATGAAACTCATAAGGAAATTATTGAATGAGTAGTATTAATAGTTTTTTATACTTGTTTAACTGTATTTTGCTTTAAACTGGAAACTGGAAGCGAAGCTTTTTCGTATGTCATCCAATAAAAAAATCCTGAAATCTGCCGGGTTTATCAGTCTCGCGACAATGGCGAGTCGTGTATTGGGGATGATTCGCGACATTGGATCCGCGTGGATTTTTGGCACAGGTATGGTGTGGGACGCTTTTATCGGAGCTTTTATGCTTCCGAATTTGGTGAGAAGGATTTTTGGAGAAGGGGCTTTGAACGCGGCTCTTGTTCCGGTTTTGAGTGAATCGCTTGAAGAGAAAAATGAGCCAAGCACCCGGGAGCTGATATCCGTTGTGATTAGTAGTGTTGTTGTGATTCTGACGGTGCTCGTGATGGCCATGTTTGTCATCATTTACATTTTTCTGGAATATTTTCACCTTGATGAAAAAACAAGGCTGTTGTTTGAGTTATCATACGTGTTATTTCCCTATGTGATCTTTATATGCCTTGCGGCCGTGTTTATGGGAATATTAAATACATTTCGTCATTTTACAGTCCCGGCGCTTTTCCCGATTGTTTTAAACGTTTTTTGGATCATGGCTTTAGGATGTCTCTGGTTTGTGTCTGATTGGAGTCTTGAGAAAAAGATCTGGATTGTTTGTTGGGGTATACTTGGGGCTGGAGTTGTGCAGATGGCCATGCAGATTCCCATGCTTCGCCGCTTTAAGGTTTCTTTTAAATTTCGCATTAATCGGCATCACCCCGGAGTTCGAAAGATAGCCCGCTTATTTATCCCGGTTGTTATCGGCACGGCGATTGTGCCGATCAATGTGTTTATCACGAGGGTGATTGCGCATTTTCTGGGTGTGGGGATTCAGTCCTCTCTTTATTTTAGCGAGCGCTTGATTCAACTGCCTCTGGGAATTGTGGCGACGCCGATGGGGCAGGTCATTTTGCCGGAGCTTTCACGTCAAGCGACACGTAAAGATTTCGACAAACTGCGTGAAACGTTTTCATTCAGTATGCGTCAAGTTCTTTTGTTGACGATTCCTATGATGGCAGGTTTGATTGTGTTACGCCGTCCGATTGTCCGTGTTCTTTTTGAACACGGAGCTTTTGGGCAACATTCAACTTTTTTGACAAGTCAGGCCCTGATGTATTACGCGTTTGGGCTTGTGGCTTACGCGTCGATAAGGATTCTGACCCCGGTTTTTTATGCCATGCAGGATACGAAGCGGCCGATGATCTTTTCATGCGTGGGTATGCTCATGAATATCGTTTTTAGTCTCATCTTAATGCGTCATATGCGTGGAGCCGGACTGGCTCTGGCTATGAGCTTATCGTCATCTTTTCAGGCCTTCTTTCTTTTGGCAGCACTCAAGAAAAAATTAAACAATCTTGATGATAAAAAGATCCTGACAGTTTTTGTTAAAATTCTGGCTATTTCCTGTGTGATGGCTGTCTGCTGTTCCGGGTTTATGGAATTATTTTCACGGGAGGGGGCAGGTATTTTATATCAAGTTGTGATCCTTTTGGGTGCGATTGGTGCGGGTATGGCTGTTTTTGGTACTCTTTGCAGCTTGTTTAAGGTGAGTGAATTAAAAAATCTTTTCGAAGCTTTAGTTGCCAAAAGGGCCAAAAGAGCTTAAAATTTACGGATGTTTAATATAGACAAGGAGTGGGATGTTTAAAACTGTTCTAAAACGTATAATCGGTACAAAAAGCGGTCGGGATATCCGTCGACTTCAAACGGACGTAGACAGCATCAATCAGCTTGAAGCCGGGATCTCTAAATTGTCCGATTCGGAGCTTAAGCAAAAAACGGGTGAATTCCGTACCCGTCATAAAGAAGGGGTGTCTTTGGAGGAGTTATTGCCCGAGGCTTTTGCGGTTGTGCGTGAAACGGCCAAGCGCGTTCTTAATATGCGTCATTTTGATGTTCAGCTCATGGGAGGAATGGCTCTTCATCAAGGAAAAATTGCTGAAATGGTGACCGGAGAGGGAAAAACGCTTGTGGCGACATTGCCGGGTTATCTTAACGCTCTTGAAGGCAAGGGCGTTCATGTGATCACGGTGAATGATTATTTGGCAAAGAGGGACAGAGATTGGATGGGGCCTGTGTACGAATTTTTAGGTTTAACAGTCGGTGTGATTCAGCATGAGATTTCCCCTGAAAACCGGCAGAAGGCCTATCGGTGTGACATCACGTTCGGCACCAATAATGAATTCGGATTCGATTATTTACGGGACAATATGGTTTACAACAAAAATCAGAAAGCTCAACGTCAACTGAATTATGCCATCGTAGACGAGGTTGACAGTATACTTATCGATGAAGCCCGAACGCCTTTGATTATTTCCGGTGCGGTTGATACTGTCACACATTGCTATGATGAAGTCAAATCTCTTGTTAGGGATTTGGTGGTGCGTAAACAGGCAATGGTGATTTCAAGCAAGCTGGATGATCTCGAAAAAGCACTGGACGCCGATGACAGTGAAAAGCTCAAGGAATGTTTGTTTATCATTCATCGTGGTTCTCCGAAAGAAAAAAAGTTTTTAAAACATATTCTTGAAAATGCAAGTCTCAAGAAAAAACTTGATGATGCCACTCTTTATTACGGATCGAAGGGTTTGGAGAATGAGAAGAGCCGATTAGAGGATGAACTATATTTTACTTACGAGGAGCGTACGCGAGAGATTGTTTTTACATCGAAAGGGGAGGATGAGCTTTCCAAGAAATATGCCGATCAGTTTCAGCTCGAAGATATTGATGATATCGTTTTTAATATCAGGGAGGATGCGGGTTTGTCGGATGAAGAAAAACATGAAAAAGAACGAAATGCGTTTAAGTCATACGAAGAAAAAAGCCGGCGTTTGAATAGTCTTGAGACGCTTATCAAAGCTTATGTGGTATTCAAGGAGGACGTTGATTATGTCGTAGCTGATAACAAAGTTACGATCGTAGATGAATTTACGGGCCGCATGATGCCCGGGAGGCGTTACGGTGACGGAATTCACGAAGCGATTGAAGCAAAAGAAAATGTCACCATCCAAAAAGAATCTCAAACCCTGGCATCAATCACGTTTCAGAATTATTTTCGTATGTATGAGAAACTTTCCGGTATGACGGGAACGGCTGATACAGAAGCCTCTGAATTCCTTGAAATTTATAAGTTGGATGTCATTGTTGTTCCGACAAACAAGCCTCTTATTCGTTTGAATCATCCAGACGTTATCTATAAAACTGAACGTGAAAAATATCAGGCCGTTACCCGTGAAGTTTTGGAATGTTATAAAAAGGGGCGCCCTGTTTTGTTAGGAACCACTTCTATTGACAGTTCTGAAAGACTGTCAAGAATTTTCAAAAAGGAACGGATTCCGCATGAGGTTCTCAATGCCAAATACCATGAGAGGGAGGCCGACATCATCAAACGTGCGGGCCAGAGAGGATCCTTGACGATTGCCACAAACATGGCAGGACGCGGAACGGATATTGTTCTGGGTGAGGGAGTAAAGGAGCTTGGGGGGCTGCATGTGATTGGTACAGAGCGGCACGAATCGCGCCGGATAGACAATCAGTTGCGCGGACGCTCCGGCCGCCAGGGAGATGCGGGGTCGAACCGTTTTTATTTGTCCTTAGAAGATGATCTTATGCGGATTTTTGGTTCGGATCGTATCACCGGGGTTTTAGAGAAATTTGGTATGGAAGAGGGGCAGGATATCCAGCACCCGCTTATCACCCGCTCCATCGCGACGGCCCAAAGACGTGTGGAAACACGGAATTTTGAAATCCGAAAACAACTCCTCAAATACGACGATATTATGAATAAGCAACGGACTGTTATTTATGAGAGACGTAATGAAGTTCTTTATGCGGAGGCTTTGGGAGAATATATCTCGGATGTGATTTATCAGGTTGTTGAAGATCACAGCGGCGAATATATATCAGCGAATAAGGATTCTCACGAATGGGATCTGGAGGGACTGAATCGGTGGCTTCAATTAAAGTTCTTTGTTCGATTTAAGGATCATGAGGGTTTTCATAAAAAAACAGCCGATGAGGTTCGTAACGAAATATGCCGTCTTCTGATCGATCAATATCATATGCGTGAAAATTTGATCGGAAAAGACCAGCTTGGAGATGTGATCCGGTATCTTATTCTGACAGCGATTGACCGGAAGTGGAAGGATCATTTATACGCTATGGATCAACTCCGTGACGCGGTTGGTTTTCGTGCGTACGGGCAAAAAGATCCTTTAGTCGAATATCAGCATGAGGGATTTGAAATGTTTAGTATTATGATCAATCAGATCAACGATGAAATTCTGGATCATCTTTTTCGCATCCAGTTTATTGACAAGAGCTCCCAAGGGATTCCGCATCAAAATGAGATGAATTACAATGATCCCGAATCTGTATTAGCTACAAACGCCATTCGTCAAATGGCACCGCAGAGTCAAGGATCTCAAGCAGCCGTCCAAACCAACCCACATGCCCCAACACCCACTGTACGCAGGGAGTTGCCGAAGGTTGGGCGAAACAATCCTTGCCCTTGTGGTAGCGGGAAAAAGTATAAAAAATGCTGTGGTCAATAGTCTTTGGGTTTCTCACAGCCCTTTCGTTTCCTCCTTATGATTGTCATTTTTTAGTTTGGTTCTCATTCGCCTTTCCGATATATTTAATTCACAAAAATAAAAGCATTAACTATTCTTTTCGTTTCGGCTACCTTTTTGGTTTAGCATTTTACGCGGTTTTGTTGTCATGGATTATTGAAGTGTCCTGGTGGGGCTTAGTGCTTATTCTGATCCTGCCGGTTTTCTATGGATTTATTTTTAGCGCTGTCTGTATCTGGCTGAAATATTTTTTGTCGGATCAAAAAAATGGTGTGTGGGAGGTATTGTTCGCGGTTCCCGTAATTTGGGTTTTTGTCGAGCATTTAAGGGAGTATGTGCTGACAGGTTTTCCTTGGGGACAAATCGGGTATTCGCAATATCTGAATCCGTCTGTTATTCAGCTCTCCTCAGTTTTGGGTGTTTATGGTGTTTCGGCATGGATTGTTTTTGTGAACATCTGTCTGATGGTCGGGTTCAGTTCTTTATGGAAGACCAGGAGATGGACAAATAAAGTCACAAAGGTTCTCTTGGCTGCGGGATGTGTATCCCTCCTACTCGTCTTTTTTGGGAAATCCCGCATAGGGAGCATAGATTTAGACAGAAAAGAAACGATAAAAATCGGGATCGTCCAGGGGAATATTCCCTTAGATGAAAAGTGGGATATATCTAAGAAGGATGCCATTCTTGAGAAGTATATCGTGTTGTCAAAGGAATTGATTCGGGAAGATGTCAAAGTTGTTGTATGGCCTGAAAGCGCGTTGCCATTTTATTATCGATCGGATGAAAATAGAAAAAAGCGATTAAACGATTTTGTTAAGAATCATCCGGTTACCTTGATTACGGGAGCCCTGGATAGGCGTCTTATGGGTGACACCATGCGTTATTTTAATTCTGTCTTTGTTCTTTCTGCTGATAGGGAGGCGCTTGTCTATGACAAAATACATTTAGTTCCGTTTGGTGAGTACGTGCCGTCTTGGATTAAAAAAATATTCCCGCAAATACATAAGAGGGTAACTCCGGGAGAGGATTTTTCCGCGGGAAAAGTTTCTCCGGCCTTATTCGTTAACGGAAAATTTAGTCTAGGACCTTTGATTTGTTATGAAGATGTTTTTCCGGAGTTATCCCGTAAACTGGTAAAAAACGGGGCTTCTGCTTTGCTGAATCTCACGAATGATGCCTGGTTTGGGAATACGGCTATGAGTTATCAGCATCTGATGCATGCGGTATTTCGTGCAGCTGAAAATGGTGTGTATGTGTTGCGCGCGGCCAATACAGGTATCTCCTGCGTGATTGATCCCTATGGTAGGGTTATTCGGGTCATTCAAAAGGACAAAAGAGAACCGTTTTTTCAGCGATCAAACGAACTGTTTGTTACGGGAATACTCAGCGCGGATGTCTCAAGCGGCTTAGGCACAACAGTTTATCAGAAGGTTGGAGTTTGGCCGTGGGTGGTGCTTTATATTGCACTTGTGTTTGTTGGATATTATCGCTCAAAAAGGATGAAAAACCAAGGGTGATTCAGGGGTAACCGTTTGAGAATATAAGAATTATATTGAACTGACCGTGAAGCTGTGATAAGCTAGCGCCAATTATTTGTCCT
>JADFSZ010000210.1 GCA_022560555.1 PVC group bacterium | reverse complement strand
TGATGTGGATGTCGTGAATTCGCCCTTTTAACGATCCGACAAAGACAGTGAGGAATATAAATATTTAATGGAAAGAAGGAAAGAGTTGGGAGGTTTTATTCCCAAACGAGAAGTCAAAATTGATTCTATAAAGGTTCCCGAATTGGATACGTTTGAAGAGTTTCTTAAGGGATCAGGAAAATTAAAAGCGTCCACCACAATGGTGTTTGTCCGAATACTGGCCAAACTCCTTCGCGACAAAACAATCGGACAAAATATTGTCCCTATCATTCCGGATGAAGCCCGGACTTTTGGCTTGGATGCGTTGTTTCGAACAGCCGGGATTTATTCATCCAAAGGTCAACTTTACGATCCTGTAGATAGCGACTCCTTTCTTTATTACCGGGAAGATAAAAAAGGACAGATTCTTGAACTTGGTATTAATGAGGTGGGTTCTATGGCTAGTTTTATTGCGGCCGGTACAAGTTATGCTAATTTTGGAATCAATATGATTCCGTTTTATATATATTATTCGATGTTTGGTTTCCAGCGGGTTGGCGATCTGATGTGGTGCGCGGGAGATAGCCGCTCCAAGGGTTTTCTTTTGGGAGCCACAGCTGGTCGTACAACGCTGAATGGAGAAGGCTTGCAGCATCAGGATGGGCATAGCCATCTTATGGCGACAACAATTCCAAATTTTATGAGCTATGAACCGGCTTTTGCCTATGAATTGGCCGTCATCATTCAGAATGGACTCAAGCGAATGTATCAGGACATGGAGGAAATTGTTTATTATATCAGTTTGCATAACGAAAACTATTGTATGCCAGCCATGCCCGAAGGATCTGAGGAAGGAATACTAAAAGGGATGTATCGTTTTAATGAAGGGCCCTCCGGCAAAAAGAATAAAGTGCATCTTTTCAGCAGCGGTTCTATTATTTTTTCAGCCCTTAAGGCACAGAAGATTTTAGCTGAGAAATATGATGTATCCGCGGATGTCTGGAGTATAACAAGTTATAAACGATTGCGCTCAGAGGCACTGGCGGCCGAGCGTTGGAATATGCTGCATCCCAAAGAACCGCCAAAAAAATCGTTTCTCGAAAAAACTCTGGAAAAGGAAACGGGGGTATTTGTTGGGGTTTCTGATAACGTCAAATTGGTTTCCGATCAAATTTCAAGGTGGGTGCCCGGGGGGCTGTTTTCGTTGGGAACGGATGGATTTGGTCGATCCGAAACGCGCGAAAATTTGCGTCGTTTCTTTGAAATTGATGCAGAATGCACCGTTGTAGGAACACTTTACGCGCTTAGTCAACGTGATAAGGTGTCTAAAGATGTTGTGGCCGATGCCATAAAAGAATTAAACGTGGATCCCGATAAGGATTTCCCTGTTTGTTTGTAAGGAGTTGTTATGGATATTCGGGTGCCGGCATTAGCCGAAGGTATTGATTCAGGAACAATCGTCTCAATTCTTGTCAAGGTTGGAGATCGTGTTAAAAAAGATGATCCACTTGTCGAGATTGAAACCAATAAGGCAGTGGCGGACATTCCTTCGACAGGGGAAGGGACCGTGAGTAAAATTCATGTCCAAGAAGGGGATGATGTTCCTGTCGGATCTATTTTGATCTCGCTGAATGGAGAAGGAACGGAAGTAAGCAGGCCTAAAGCAAGTACCCAAGAGGCAAAACCCTCTCCGGGATTACCACCGGAACAAAAAGTGACACCAGCTTCCGCAAGCTATGTGTATCCATCCAAATCCGGTTTTCCTCCACCTGCGTCTCCGTCCATACGAAAGATGGCCCATGAGTTGGGGGTAGATTTAGCCCGGATTCGAGGTTCGGGGCCTGGGGACCGTATTACGCGCGAAGATATCCAAATTTATATGAAACAAATGCAAAATATGGATAGTGCCAGTAAGCTAGCCGTAAACAAATTTGCAACCTCGATTGATTTTTCGAAATGGGGAACTGTCGAGAAAATAAAGATAACAAAACTTCGCAAGACTATCGCCGGCGCTATGACAAATTCTTGGACAACAATTCCTCATGTTACACAATTTGATGACCTCTCCATTGATTCGATTCTGGCACTTGTCAGTAAACATAAAGATAAATACAAATCCAAAGGGGTTCGATTAACCCTGACTTCTTTTATCATTCGTGCCGTTGGGTATGTTTTAAAAGAATTTCCGAATTTTAACACGAGTATCGATGAGGAAGCAGGAGAGATTGTCTATAAAAAATATTTTCATATTGGTATTGCTGTAGACACGGAACATGGACTCATGGTTCCTGTTCTACGTGACGTAGATAAGAAGAGTTTGCTTGATATTTCCCGGGAGCTTGGCGAGCTTG
>JADFSZ010000209.1 GCA_022560555.1 PVC group bacterium | reverse complement strand
TAATAAACAATCCAATTGCCGTCACGATCACCACGCTCCCATTGCCCCTCAACCTTCGTCACTCCATTCTCATAAAATTCTTGATAGAGCCCATGCCGCTCGCCCTCTTGAAAATGTCCCTTTTGGTATATACCTCCAAATTCATTCAAAACTTTATAATCTCCGTGCCGTATATTATTTTTATAATTCCAAATAGCGTAGAGCCGTCCACTCTCATCATACTCGTTTACAAGACCGTCCGGAATCGTACCTTCAACAACATGACGACCCCGTTCATCGGTTTTTTCCAAAGCAATTTTTTCACCGTTCTCATAAAACCTCCATTGCCGCTCATAAGGCTTTTTTGTATCCGCCTTTCGGACAATCTCCCCAAACACCTCGCTCCCGGCCCCGGCCACAAAGGCCAAGAGAACCATCGCCATCATCATAGGTAAAGAGATAAGTCTCATTCGTGAGATCCCCACATTTTTTTGATATAACTCGCTCGTCCCGAACCTTGTTTGTAAAGGTTATATCGAACGGGATTTTTTATATAATAATCGTTGTGGTAATCTTCCGCGGGATAAAATTGACTCGCCGGTTCAATTTTTGTCACAAGTTTATTATCAAATTTTCCGGATTGAGCTAGTTGCTCCTTAGATTTTTCGGCGGCTATTTTTTGTTCCTCATCATGATAAAAGATGGCTGTCCGGTACTGGGTCCCCACATCCGCAAATTGCTGATCCTCCGTTGTCGGATCAATGTTTCGCCAAAACGCCTCCAGTAATTGATCATACGTGACCTTCTTGGGGTCATACACCACTTGAACCGCTTCCGCGTGTCCCGTTGTCCCGGCACAAACCGCCTCATACGTGGGATTCTTCACTTGGCCGCCGATATACCCGGGTGTTGTGGACAAAACACCGTCCAACTGATCAAAAGGCGGCTCCATGCACCAAAAGCATCCTCCGGCAAAAGTCGCGATTTTATGTTGATCTGACATAATTTTATCCCCTCCATTAGAATCTTTCGTCGTCGCAAGAACCAAACCAGATATGACAATCAATAGGACCGAAAGATAAGCAAACCGCATACACTATTTCCTAAACCCTTCTCAAATTACGCGTTCGTTACCACCATCAATCGGAATCTGTGCTCCGGTTGTTTTCGAAAAAGCGCTACTACTGATCAAACAAACCATTTTTGCAACATCTTTTGATGTAACTTCTGTTTTTAGAAGATTGTTCGTTTTATATTCTTTTACACTCATTTTGTAATGCTTTGCGCGTTTTTTTAATACATCTTTTGTCCATATGCCGGTGTCAAAAACAGCATTCGGATGCACAACGTTAACACGAATGCCCTTCTCGGCAAGTTCTAAAGCTGCGATACGTCCTAATTGCGTCAACCCGGCCTTGGCCACAGAATACGCCGCTACACCTGGTCCCGGGGCCGAAACGTTTTTAGAAGCAATGAAAACAACAGAAGCCTCCAAGCCATAGGACAAGTACGGGATACACGTTTGAAGTAGGTGCTGATGACTCGACAAATTTACATCTAGGCTTTTGTTCCATGTAGAATCTTTTAATTCTGATATGCTCTCGCTCTCTGGAAATATCCCGGCATTACTCACAAGGATATCCAAACCTCCGAATTGTTTAATAAGCGATTGAACAGCTTTTTTCACTTCTTGTTTGTCGGTTACATCACAGACGATTCCTAGAAATGAACTCTTCGAAAACATTTTCCCTACTTTTTTATGGATATCCAGCCCCACAACAACAGCCCCTTCTCTTAGAAACACTTCCGCCGTGGCTCGTCCGATACCATTCGCGGCACCTGTCACAAGAGCGATTTTTCCCCGGAACTGCAAATTTTCTCCCTTTTTTTTCAATTTCATCTGTTCTAAAACCCAGTATTCCATATCAAAGATATCTTTAGCCGAATCAAAGAAATATCGAAAATCTTGAATATAGGCGACTACATATAAATGAACATGAGCCTTGGTAAAAGAATAATAAGCCGCATCGATTAAGTTAAAAATCAACAAAATTCTGTCAAATATGTACCCAGTATTTATTCATCTTTATCTGGACCATTTGATTGGCCAGGTCTTCCATTAGCTTCATCTTCGTCATCCTCACCTTTATCATCATCAGCATTAGCGGCGTCTCGTGTTGAGGCAGCTGCTTCCTCATCCTTGCGTAATATTTCCTCAATCATCTTCTTTAATTCCGCTGGAACTGTTTCATCTAAACCAAGTGATTCGCGTGCCTCTTCCAACGTCATAATTGGATGCTCTTTCATCATCTTAGCATAATTCACAGCCGCACGAGCTTTTTGCGCCATTGTCTG
>JADFSZ010000208.1 GCA_022560555.1 PVC group bacterium | reverse complement strand
AAAGCGCGACAAATTCCCGATCGCTTTATAAATCCGATTTAATCCGTCATCATCTTTCGGAGGATAGAACTCAAAAGAAATATGCGGCCCGGGTTTCGTCAAAATGTCATCTAACAAATCTCAACTCCTAATTTTCTTTGTCATTTGGATTTCGTCATTAGTCATTAACGGTTTGCCGTTTACCATTTACCGTCTTTCACGGGTCGATATTCTCCAGCTTCTGTGTTTGAAAATTGATATGCCTATAAAAACAATTTCTTGGTTTTCCTTTTTGATTTTTTGTGTGACAAATCGCTCCGTGTCGAGGCCGTACAACGTATAAAAGAGAGTTTTGCTCGCAATTCACAAACACGTTCAAAAGATCAAATGTTTCTCCGGATGTGGCACCTTTAATCCAAAGTTCATTACGTGACGTACTCCAAAAAGCGGCTGTCTTAGTTTTAAGAGAATGTTCCAGAGCTTCTTGGTTCACGTACGCGACAAGGATCACTTCTTTTGTATCAGCGTTCTGAACAGCGACCGGAATGACATCCGATTGCGTATCGGCCATCTTCACGATTTTACTAAAATCAAGTGCAAGGTTTGTCCCCTCTTCAAGTTCCTTCATCCAATATCACTCCTATCAGTGACAACATTTATTTTTTGAGATTATCATACCAGCTTTCGAAATCATCCTTGCATTTCGGGCATAAGCCCTTTTCCTTATCCCAATCGGGGTATTTGTTCTTCAAAATATTTTCCATTTCCATTTTTGTGTGATCCAAAAAAACCACAAGATCACCTTCAATGTCATGATGGCACACCGGGCAACGGTATTTTTCGACCATATTAAGCTCCTTTAGCTAATAAAGGTCACTGGGCATCAAACAATCCATACCAATTTTCTCATATCTTACTATATTTGATAAGGTTATGGCAAGACTTAATCCCAATCCAAACGAGAGGGTTATCCACTCAAGTTTTATCGTCTCTAATCTTAAATTCGATAGGAATATTAATCCAGGAATCAATTGCGCGATTATTTTTTCTGGCGGGATCAAACACCCATTTACTTACGGTTTTGACAGCTTCGTGGTCCAGAATATTGTAGCCGGAAGACTTTTCGATTTGCACTTCCTCACACGCTCCGTCAGAATTCACTCTGACTTTTAAGATAACCATACCCTCATACCCGGCCCGGATTGCTCTCTTGGGGTATGCAAAACCACGGTTTTTATGGGCCTTCGGAGCCGCGAGCAAATCGGCGCCTTTTTGCAAAACAGATGGACTTGAAAATTCTTTCTCAGTCGTTAACGGATGCTTAGTTTCACTCAAATCAATATAATTCTTCACAACATTTTTTTCATAAATCGCTTGAGTGGCATCAGGGATTTTGATGATATTTTGGGAGGATTTAAGAGTCTGAATTTTTACGGGGGATTTTTCTAATACTTTTTTTTCTTGTCCGCTCCAAACGATATAAGGCGCGTTTTGACTGACAACATTGTCTTTCACATTAAAAAGCGCGTGATGAATTTTGGCATGGGACAAACCCCATATCAAAACAACATGCAGTCCAAGGGAAATTCCTATCGCTCTATGAATATTGAATCGATTTGTCATCTGTCAGCCTAAACCACCTACCCGCCAACCTCTTTATACCCTAGACGCACTGTATGAACTCTCAGACCCCCTGCTCGTTCCACCCGAAGAACATAATCTTTTCAGTGTCTATCAGTGTGAATAATTCACTCTTCAACACCTACTCCATATTCAAAAACCATTCGCCCCCCCTTGTCAGCTCCGACAGAAACTAAAATGGCTGTAGAAATCATAAACATTAAAAAGATGATTCTGAAATATTTTGTTGCTTCTTTTTTGATGAGCCACAATACCGGTAATGACATTAAAGAAATCCACATTGTCCAAAGAGCAAATTCTCTATGCCTGTCTAACAAAGGATGGCTTAAGCCAAGTTTTGTTGCTTCTAATATTCCGGTTCTAACAACCAAAGGCGTTATGAATGCAGCCATAACATACAAAGTTATGGCACTAGGATGAAAATGCTCCTTCTTTGTCATAAAACTTAAAATATCTAACATCAATGCTATCAAAAACAAGACAATAGGAAAATGCACAACCATAGGATGCAGATGAGGCGGCCATTCAAACACGATTTTCCTCCTCTCGGTTATTAATGTTAATGATCGTGGTCATGATCTGAGTGTCCATGCTCTTCTTCAACATGCGAACCTCCATGACTATCGTGATCATGCCCCACAGTCGATGCAAGATAGCCATAAATAAACATCGCGATGGCTATTCCAAAAGTTATTAATAAACTTTTCTTCATGTCCCTCTCTTATTATTGGGCATGACCTTTTTGGTC
>JADFSZ010000207.1 GCA_022560555.1 PVC group bacterium | reverse complement strand
AGGTTTTCTAAATGTATTTCTACACCCATCTGCCCATAAAAACATGCCTCGGCGATACTCACAGCAATTCCGCCTTCCGAACAATCATGCGCGGACTTAATGTATCCCTCATAAATCAAAGCGAGAAGGCATTTTTGCAAATTAATCTCTTTATCCAAATCAAGCCGCGGACAATCACCGGATTTGACACCATGCACAATTTTCAAATATTCGGATCCGCCAAGATCGTCAAAAGTCTCTCCAAGAAGCAGAACAAGGTCTCCTTCGTCCTTAAACCCTATATTCACAGGAACTAAATCAGGGTTTTTAGCCTGATCCATATCAATCACGCCAACAAGCCCAATCATCGGTGTCGGGTCAATGGGACCATTAGGGTTCTCATTATAAAGGCTGACATTCCCTCCTGTAACAGGAATTTTAAAAGCGCGACAAGCATCCGACACCCCTTCGACACATTTTCTAAACTGCCAAAACACCTCTGGCTTCATCGGGTTTCCGAAATTGAGACAATCCGTGACACCAATCGGTTTAGCCCCCGAGCACACAACGTTTCTGGCCGCTTCAGCGACAGCAATTTGTCCTCCGGTATACGGATTAAGATAACAGTATCCGGCATTGCAATCCGTTGACATCGCAATCATTTTATTCGTTCCCTTAAGACGGATCACAGCCGAATCGCCTCCGGGGCGGCAAACCGTATTGGTACGGACCATATGATCGTATTGATCATAAACCCAGTTTTTACTTGCAATAGACGGAGAGGACAATAAGCTCAGAAATACCTTGTTGATATCTTTGGGTTTTTCCAGTCTTGAAGTGTCAAATTCTCGAGTCCTTTTAAGATACTCCGGCTCTTTTATCTCCCGCTCATACACGGGGCCGTCTTCAGCCAATTTGCGCGCGGGGATATCCGCGACCAATTCGCCGTGAAAATAAACTTTCATTTGTGTTCCAACTTCTACTTGTCCGACATGAACGGCGTGAAGATCCCATTTACTCATGATCTCTTCTACTTCCTTTTCTTTCCCTTTTTTCACAATCATCAGCATGCGTTCCTGGGATTCTGACAATAAAATTTCATAAGGCGTCATGTTCGTTTCTCTTTGAGGAACTTTCGCAAGTTCAATGGAAATCCCGCTGTTTCCGCGAGATGCGGTTTCACATATGGCACATGTCAATCCTGCAGCACCCATATCCTGAATACCGACAAGATTTCCGGATTGAATCACTTCAAGACAGGCCTCCAAAAGAAGTTTTTCCATAAAAGGATCTCCCACCTGAACAGCCGAGCGTTTTTCTTCGGATTCCTGAGTTAAATCATCTGAGGCAAATGTGGCACCATGAATTCCGTCTCTTCCCGTCGCGGCTCCGACGTAATACACAGGATTCCCGACTCCTTCCGCTTTGCCTTTAATGAGATCCTTAGTGCGGATAACGCCTAAACAAAAAACATTCACCAAAGGATTCGCATCATACGAATCATCAAAGTAGATATCCCCGCCAACAGTTGGAATACCGATACAATTTCCGTAATGAGCAATCCCGCTGACAACACCGGATAACAAGCGCTGTACATTAGGTTTTTCAAGACACCCGAAGCGAAGGGCATCCATCAGCGCCACAGGGCGTGCTCCCATGGTAAAAATGTCCCGAATGATTCCCCCAACACCTGTCGCGGCTCCTTGAAAGGGCTCAATCGCTGATGGGTGGTTATGACTTTCCATCTTAAAGCAAACTCCCCAGCCTTCACCAATGTCAATAACACCGGCATTTTCCTCTCCGGCCTTTACGAGGACTTCGGGGCCGTCCGTCGGAAAAAGTTTGAGAACCTGTTTAGAATTTTTATAACTGCAATGCTCAGACCACATGACAGAGAATATTCCCAATTCAACAATGTTCGGATCCCGGGCTAATATCTTGACGATCATTTGGTACTCATCAAGCGTGAGCCCGTGTTCCTCAATGACCTGAGGGCTTATTTGTGTTGTTGAGTTCATTTTCTTTCCTTCATACGTTTTACGTCTTATTCAATCTCCCATAGTTCGGAGTTTTGAGTTCGGCGTTCGGAGTAAAGTGCTGTTTTTTTCTCGATTCCGCATTCTCTTTACTCAAGCAGTTCTGACAGTAATAAACCGGTAAGCGGTGTCCCCACCATATTTGACGTGAGATACACCAGTCATTAATATTCTCCATCCAATTCAGGTAGACTTTCTCCCAACGCTGCGGCGAGAATTTGATCGTGCCGTCTTTGACCGCTTTAATTGCAGGTTTCGCCAACGGCTTCATCTTGACGAACCATTGTAAACTTAGGCGAGGCTCGATGGCGGTATGGCATCGGTAGCAGTGACCTACATTGTGCAGATGCTGATC
>JADFSZ010000043.1 GCA_022560555.1 PVC group bacterium | reverse complement strand
TAAGCTCGTGCATAATTTTAGAAGAGCTCGGCTCTTCTAAACATTAGGCGTTCGAGGGGCAAAGCCTTCATCCTGAATCGGCTACCCAAGCAGCTCGTGTCAGGTTTTCGTAGATCGTAGAGATACGGAAACTCCTGACCATCGGAAATCCAGGCGAGCGACATATTACTGTGTCACGGCCAGGCGCCTGTCAGCTCTAGGCGTTCGGAGAATATCACCGTCTTCTTTATACTTTTTTAGCAAAAAATGCGTCAAGGTACCTTTTACGTTATTCATCGTTGAGAGTTTCTCCGAAACAAATTTGGCCACAACTTGAATATTGGGTCCTTCCACGACCAAAAGCAAATCATATGTTCCGCTTAATAGATAGCAGCTTTTGACTTCATCAAATTGATAAATTCTTTCCGCAATACGGTCAAACCCCTGCGTTCGTTCGGGAACGATTTTCACCTCAATAATCGCTTTAACGCTTGACGTGCCTTGGCTCATTAATTCCTGATTGAGAACAGCCCGGTATTTTAGGATGACACCGTCTTTTTCGAATTTATGAATGGCTTTTTTAACGTCCTTCACGTTCAGCTTAAGAGTTGAAGCAATCTCCTCCGGTGTTATACGCGCGTCCCGTTCTAATAGTTCTAAAATTTCGTCCATAACACACCTCTTTATTGAATTTCCTTTAGGATAAGTTTGTGAATCTTTAGAGTATACATGAATTGTTCCGGAAGATCAAAAAGGGATTTGGAATTCGATTTCTTGACAGGTTACGTTTTTTTACCTAAAGTAGCTCCGCACCCGGAACACACATAGTGATGCACATCCCCCGACGGAAGCACCAATAAAAGTTTTTCCCTAACAGGCATAGCCCGGCGGCATTGAGGACAAAACAATTCTGTTGCCGAAAATTTTCGGAATTGAGCTTGAGGTTGATGCTGCCTGGGATCAGGTTTTTGAAATCCAAACGACTGATTCATAATAGATTCTATTTCGGGTTCAGCGATACTCGTCTTTGAGATAAAGCTCGTCAAAGTTATGAAAAACTCCCGCGAAACTTGAAGGTTTTAAGCCAATGAATTTATTCCGGACCGCCATATAGTTTTTTGGAGTTACAAGATAGATGAGAGGAAGTTCTTCGGCTACAATGTCCTGCCATTCGTAATAATAAACTTTTCTCTTTTCTTCGACCAGTTCCTGGACACCTTGATTAAATAGCTCTAAAATACGCCATTCCCAATCCGGCAAATGATCTTCCCATGATTGGACATACGCGTCATACGATTGTTCTCGTTCCTTTTTTGAATATTGATCCTTGCTCAGTTTACGATTCCACATGTGAAGGCGTCCCGACGGATCCCACACGTTTTTCCCTCCATGGGGTTCAAGATTCCCCCCACCCAAACCCAAAATCATGGATTCCCATTCTCCGGTTCCATCGAGTTTTTGAACAAGATTATTAAAGTCCAACGTGCGATAGGTCACATCCATCCCTATCGCTCTCAAATTTTCCGTTACGATAAGAGCCATATCCTTCCGTTCACTATTATTCGAATTTGTAATGAGCATAAATTTAACGGGATGTCCCTCGGGTTTTTCCAAAAAACCGTCCTGATTCGAATCCACATATCCGCTTTCTTTCAATAGGTTCTTCGCCTTTTCGGGATCATATGCGTATGATCGAACATCGGCATTATGAAAAATCGGATCTGCTTTGCTGACGGGAGAAACCTGAGCCACACCCAATCCAGAATACACATTATTAATAATCGTTTCTCTATCAATTGCGTAGGCGACGGCTTTCCGAAAATTTCTATCGCGAAACCATGCAAGCATCACAGGATCAATGACGGTTTGATCCTGATTAAACATAATAAACGTGGATCCAAAAGCCGGGCCAAGATCATAAATGGTAAAATTACCCTTCTGTTGGATTGATTTAACATACGCGTAGTCCTTGGGGCGAACACGTAAAGAATCCACTTCTCGCGCCTGAAACTTTGCGATCTGCACATTGTCATCCGGAACGATAATCGTGACAATTTGGTCGATATACGGAAGGCGAAATCCGTCTCTATCTTTTCTCCAATAATTCTCGTTTCTCTTGTAAACCAATTTTTGGGCCGGAACATACTCCGCCAAACGATAGGGACCCGTGCCGATAATCTCTTCCGGGGGCGTGTCAACACCCCATGTGACGGGAAATGTTCCGCCTTCCACACTTTCGATCAGCCGGTGTCGGGGCAAGATCCCTACCCCAATATGTCTCAACAAGGGAGCGTAGGGAACGGGAGTGCGGACTTCAACCGTGTACATATCCATTTTTCGAATCTCGAACTTTTGTCCGTCAATCGTTAAAAGATCCCGCATGCTAGACGGAATGGATGGGTTATATATGAGGTCATTGAACGTGAACACAACATCATCTGCCGTAAAGGGGACACCGTCAAACCAGACCACATCGTTTCTTAAATAAAACGTCCACACGAGCCCGTCCTCGGAATACTCCCAACGTTCGGCCAAAGAAGGCTCGACATCCCCGGTAACCCCGTTGGTTCTCGTCATTCCATCAAAGATATATGAGATGGCTTCGCTTGTTGAGCTTTCATTGGAGACGATCGCGTTAAAAGATCTTGGATCGGAGCTTGTGGAAAAAACAACTATTCCGCCATGTTTCGAACTTGGACGAACCCTTTTCTCCTCTGTTATAGTTTTTTTGGCGCATCCAGAGCAAACGATAAGGACAAACAAAAAAAAGATCCATTTTCTCATTTTTGAGCCAAAGGCAAATTCTGTCATATGAAAATCCTACAATCGTATCGTAAAAAAGATAACAGATGAGACCATGATAACCCATGTAAAAAAAATTCCGAATAAAAACGAACGAACAGGCCCAAAGTCATAAAAAAAGTATATGAGCATAATATTCGCAAACGAAAAATAGATTTGGGAAAAAACAAAAAAAGATGAGACATAAAAAAACATTAGTGAAGTTAGAGAAAATATCAGCGCCGTAAAAATCTTTTTTTGGATGTCTACAATACGAAACACGAGATACACAAGAGCGGCATATAGGAAAAAGCCTAAAAACCAAAACAATACATCAATAATGATTTTTTCTTTGAGGGAAGGTCCTCGGGCTGTTTTTATAGCCTCAGGGGCTTGCACGTTTGAGGCAGGAGACCAAGGAGCATTATCAATCGAGGCTATCTGGTTTTTTGAGATCGTAATCCGTCCCGAATCTACCTGAATAAGATACTCTTTCTCATGCTCTTCTAGAACCTTGCCGTGTATTTGGTTCCCATCGATTGTGGTGATCACATCCGCAAAAACGGCGGCCCCGGAGAATAGCATGAACACTAAAACCAACATAAAAAAACCACCGCATTTAATCCCTTGTGATGGATACATCGGTGGCAACAACCACAACTTAATATTTTTTCTATAAATCTTCATCCTGGTCAAGTTCAGGAACACTCTCCTCGTTTATCTCTTCGGAGCTTATCGTATCCATCGACATATCGCTGGAGCGATTATCTTCCAAGATATCCCCGGATGAATCGATTCCCCCAAGCGGGACCTTGATCCTGCTCAGATCATCGTCAAAACTTTCTTGAGGAATAGCTTGTGTCACACTCGGTAATTCCGCATTCTCCATCACCGATTCCGAACGGCGGCCTGAAGAGATCGTCAAAAGCAGGGATCCAACCATAAAAATAACGGCAAAAGCCGTAGTGGCCTTTGAAAGAAAAGTTGTGGCTTGTGTTCCGAACACATTCTGTCCATCACCAACACCAAAAGCCCCGGACAGACCACCCCCGCGTCCGGCTTGAAGCAAAACGATGACAATCAACAGAATACACACGGTCACATGTAAAACAATGAGAGCAAAATACATTTTTTCACCTATCCTTCAAATTTAACAATACGCGCGAAATCTTCGGCCTTCAAACTCGCTCCTCCGACAAGGGCACCATCAATATTGGGTTTCTTCATCAATTCATCAATATTGCCCGGTTTAACTGACCCTCCGTATTGTATACGAACTTGTTCGGAAACCGAATTATTATATTTACTTTTTAATTCGCCTCTGATGAGAGCGTGGACCTCTTCGGCCTGTTCCGGGCTGGCAGTCTTGCCCGTCCCAATGGCCCACACGGGCTCATACGCAATCACAATTTTGATCAAATCCTCAGGTGATATATTTTCTAAGCATCCATGGATCTGCTTTTTGATTACATCCGCCGTACTCCCTCGTTCCCGATCTTCTAAAAGCTCCCCGACACAAACGATGGGTGTCATCGATTTTGATAAAACTTTTTTAAGTTTTTTATTAATAGACTCGTCAGTTTCATGAAAGTAAGCCCGTCTCTCAGAATGTCCGAGTATCACAAAAGACACACCGATACTTTTGAGCATATCGGCAGATACTTCTCCCGTGTAAGCGCCTTCTTCTTCATAATTCACGTTTTGCGCTCCAAGAGCGATACGGGTGTCTTTCACAATATCCCTGACGGCTGCCAGACACACAAAACTCGGACAGATAAATACTTGACGATCCCTCACCTCTGAAACAAGATTCTTCAGCTCGATTGCAAGCGACTTGGCTTCGTCGATATTTTTATACATCTTCCAGTTGCCGGCTATAACGGGTGTTCGCATTAATGGTTCTCCATCTTTCTTTCACCACAGAGTTCACAGAGGGCTCAGAGATAAAAGATTTTAATCTCAGTTCTTAAATATAAAAATGTTTTCTCTGTGATCTTTGTGTCCTTTGTGGTTTATGCATCTTTATCCTCTAATACTGCCAACCCGGGGAGTGTTTTTCCTTCAAGTAATTCCAGAGCGGCTCCTCCTCCCGTAGAGATATGCGTAATCTTTTGAGAGTAACCCAAGGATTCAACGGCTGCCACACTATCCCCGCCGCCAACCACCGTTATGCCTCCTTGTTCGCTTGTGGCCGCGCACGCGCGGGCCACTTCGAGTGTCCCCTTGCTAAATGGTTTCTCTTCAAAAATACCCATCGGACCGTTCCAAATTACTGTTTTCGCTTTTTGAATTTCTTCGGCGTAAATCCGGGACGTCTCAGGCCCTATATCCACACCGGCAAATCCTTCCTGGATATCCTTCACCCCGTTCAAAGAAGCTTCTTTCCAAACTAGCTTTTCATGACCGCCGGCATCCATCTCTTTTACGGGTTTTGCCTGAATATGGTCAACGGGAAGCAAAAGCCTACTATTGTTCGTTTTGGCTTTCTCAATAGCCTGACGGGCCAAAGCCGGACAATCCACCTTTTGTCCTTTTTTGTCTTCAATGACACCTTCGACAAGAGACGCTCCGACAGCTACACCCTGCTCTTTTAAAAATGTGTAGGCCATAGCCCCGCCAATGAGCAGAACATCCACCTTATCCAAAAGACTATCAATAACTTTTATTTTGTCCGATACTTTTGCGCCCCCTATAATAGCTACAAAGGGACGACCGGGGTTTTCTAAAATTCCGGACAAAAATTGTATCTCTTTTTCCATCAAAAAACCGGCCACACTCGGTAGATACTTCGTGATCCCCTCCGTGGACGCATGTGCGCGATGTGCCGTGCCAAACGCGTCATTCACATACACATCGGCAAGTCCGGCCAATTTTTTCGCAAACTCCGGATCATTCTCTTCTTCCTCAGAATGAAAACGTAAGTTTTCTAAAAGGAGAATTTGTCCGGATTGCAGCGCATTGGCCTTTTCCCAAACAATGTCCCCGATACAATCAGCTGTTTTAAAAACATCCCGTCCGAGCAACTCACTTAAACGTACGCGGACTTGATCAAGTCTGTACTTGTCATGAACCTGCCCCTTAGGACGCCCCATATGACTCATCAAAATTACGGCGCAATTTTTTGAGAGAAGATACTCAATCGTCGGAAGCGCCCCCTTAATGCGGCGATCATCCGTGATCCGTCCATCGGCATCCTGAGGCACATTGAAATCCACACGAATAAGCACCCGTTTTCCGGATACATCAATGTCCTCGATGGTTTTTTTAGATATTGTTTTTCCCATGACCATATTTTGTGCGCTCATCGTTCAACTCCGGCCGCATAAATTAATGGGACATAATGTAAGAAATAAGGTCCACAACGCGATTAGAATATCCCGTTTCATTATCATACCAAGAGATGAGTTTGAAGAATCGACTATTGAGCTCAATCGACGCACCGGCATCATAAATTGAAGATCGTGTGTCTCCGATAAAATCCGAAGACACAACATTCTCGTCCGTATACCCTAAAATACCTTTCATCCTTCCATCGGCGGCTTGTTCCATGGCCTTTGAAATATCCGCAAGACTTGTGTCCTTGCTTACTCTGACCGTAAGATCCACAACCGAAACGTCAGCCACGGGAACTCTGAGCGCCATACCCGTCAGTTTTCCCTGAACCTCCGGGAGACATAGCCCAACAGCTTTTGCCGCCCCCGTGGAAGCCGGTATAATATTTTGAAAAGCTCCGCGGCCTCCTCGCCAATCTTTTTTGGACGGCCCGTCAACGGTAGGCTGTGTGGCCGTCACGGCATGGCACGTTGTCATCAGCGCTTCTTCAATACCGAAATTATCCAACAACACTTTCACAATAGGGGCCAAACAGTTCGTCGTACAAGACGCGTTCGAAACGATGGTATGTTCGGATTTGTATTTTTCTTCATTGACACCCATAACAATTGTTGGGATATCCTTGTCTTTTGCCGGAGCGGAAATAACCACTTTTTTCGCCCCCGCGGCAATATGCTTGGAAGCTCCTTCACGCGAGGTGAATAATCCTGTGGACTCAATAACGACATCCACATTTAAATCTTTCCACGGCAAATTAGAGGGATCTCTCTCGGCAAATGTCTGGATTTTCTTCCCATCCACAACAATGGTATTTCCATCGGCCTTGACCTCGCCTTTGTAACGGGTATGTGTTGAATCATACTGCAATAAATATGCAAGATTGTCTGCCGGCACAAGATCATTGACAGCAACAAATTCGATATCTTTTTTCGCAAGTCCCGCCCGACACACTAGTCGGCCAATACGTCCAAACCCATTAATTGCCACACGAATACTCATACTTCCTCCTTTTGGTAACACCTAATTTTCGAATTTTTCTCTAAATTGATAAGAGTCCCCAACACATCCAAATCCTCATGAAAATGTGACTCTATATAAATACTGTAAAATTTGGAATGTGTATTATACGGTTTAGCCTAGGGGTGTCAATGGATTTCGGGATGGATTTCCAAAAAAATTGCACCATTAATCTTATAAATATTTTATGATATCAATCTAAGCGTTTCTATGCACCAGTTTTTTAATGATTTCAAGCAGTTCCGCCGAATCAAAGGGCTTTGTGAGAAAATAATCCGCGCCGGACCGAATCCCGTCAATCCGTGTCTGTTCATCTTCCTTTGCGGTAAGAAATATAATAGGAATTTTGGCTGTTTGGGGTGATTCCTTGATGATTTTGGCAAATTCAATACCGCCCAAATTGGGCATCATTACATCGAGAATAACCAAATCGGGACATGCCTTAACCTTATCTAATCCCTGTTGTCCATCCTTGGCCGTATCAACAAGATACCCTTCAGATGTAAGTCGAGTTTTAATCAGTTTCGCAAATTCAGGCTCATCATCCACAATCAGAATTTTTTTCTTTTGTTCGACCATAAACTTACGTCTTATACTCTAGGAACCCTCATTTCATGAAAAATCTTTATTTGCACCACACGTTATTTACGATATCATATTCTGCAAAGAGGAACAATCGATTTTTACATTCTTAATCATAATGCCAGCCTTCTAACAATCATATGCTCGAAAAACGCCCATTAGGGAGCTCAGATCTATCTCTTACTGTCCTCGGCATTGGAACATGGGCCATCGGAGGTTCCGGCTGGGCTTATGGCTGGGGGGCTCAGAACGACTCTGACTCGATCCAAGCCATCCATAGCGCACTGGACCTTGGTATCAATTGGATCGATACAGCCCCAGTTTATGGCTTGGGGCACGCAGAGGAGATTGTCGGAAAGGCTCTTCAGGGTCGGCCGGATGTGATTGTCGCAACCAAATGCGGGCTCAATTGGGATTCTCAAAAATCCGTTTTCGGATGCCTGAGGCCGAAGAATCTCCGAAAAGAGCTCGAAGCCAGCCTCAAAAGGCTCAAGAGAGATTGTATCGATCTTTATCAGATTCATTGGCCGGATCCCGCTGGTGAAATAGAAGATGCATGGAGCACCCTATCCAAATTCGTAGAAGAAGGCAAAGTGCGCGCTATCGGTGTGTCAAACTTTTCCGTCAAACAGATGACTCGCATAGCATCTATAGCCCCGATCACATCCCTTCAACCTCCTTACAATATTTTGCGTCCCGAAATTGAGCGTGACATTCTTCCTCATTGCCAAGAACATCACATCGGCGTGGTCGCCTACAGTCCGATGCAATGCGGCTTGTTAACAGGAACCTGGACACACAAACGAATCCACCAACTTCCAGACACGGACTGGCGTAAAACCAAAAATCCTTCCTTTCAGGAGCCGGAACTTGGGGCCAATCTTCAACTAGTCGAATCGCTCAAAGGAATTGCTGAGGAAGAAAATCTGACACCCGCTCAACTAGCTATTGCTTGGGTTTTACGAAATAAAGTGCTTACAAGCACGATTGTCGGGATGAGATCTAAGGAACAAGCTGAAAACATTCTTTCCCTCAAATCTTGGGAACTAAATATGAACGCCTTTCAAGCTATCGAAACAGGCATAGCTCAGCGTATTCAAACGCTCAAATTAAGCAAAGCCCAAAAGCCCCAATAATATTTCTCTCGCCAGTCAAGAAAACCAGATGATTGACTTTTTGAAAATCTCTGGGTATAGTTTTGGGAAGAAGGCGCCAAATCCTGTTTTAGCAATTATTTCAAATCATGTAAGTTGTTTGCTGGGGAATTGTGTAACGGTAGCACAGAAGGTTCTGGACCTTCCAGTCTAGGTTCAAATCCTAGTTCCCCAGCAAGCAACTCTCCTCATTTCATCTTTTTGACTTTGATTCACATAAATTTTACTTGCAAATCATTTGCGTTTACATATAATGGCCCCCTATGGACAAATGCAATGCAAAACACCTTCTTCAGTCGAAAAAACTGAAAATAACACCCACACGCCTGGCTGTCCTTGAAGAAATTTTGAGGCATCCAAGACCTGTTAATGCAAATTCTTTACATTCAAAGGTTAAGAGAAAAATCCCCCTTGATCTGGTCACCGTGTATCGTATCTGCCACGCACTGGTAAAAAACCGCCTCCTGCGAGAAGTGTTTGATCATAACGGCACCCAGCATTTCGAAGCCGCTTGTGTTCATAAACCCGTCCATCCGCATTTTAAGTGCGATCAATGCCAAAAGATTTTTTGCTTAGATCATATCGGATTTGATGAATCCGTTCAGATCATGCGTGTCGCAACCAATTTTCTGTTCGAGATATTTCCATCCGTCTTTCGGGAATTTGCGAACAATGCCAAAAACATTCAAAGGTCTCTTTATGAAAACCCTGTTCACACGAATCTTCCTATGGCTCACGCTCTTCACCCCCTGTTTTAGTGCGCACGGCGAAGGCGAGGATATGACCGTTCTTGCGAGCATCCCACCTCAAGAATATTTTATTCAAAAAATTGCCGGTGACACATGGACCGTTCAATCCCTCGTCCGGCCCGGAAAATCACCCGAAACATATGAGCCCACACCGCAGCAAATGGTTCAAGTTTCTCGCGCTCATTTATACTTTGCGATCGGAGTCCCCTTCGAAGCCATGTGGCTTGAGCGATTCGCAAATCTTAATCCGGATCTTAAAATCATCCATACGGATGAAGACGTAGACAAAATTCCCCTTCATCATATACTCCGTTCTCGAAAGAGACATCCTCAAGATTTTGATCCGCACATATGGCTCGATCCTGGCCGTGTTCTCATTCAAGTAAAAAATATCGCGAACGCTTTCATAAAATTCGATCCGGAAAATAAAAATATTTATAAAAAAAATTTTGGGAAATTATCAAATGACCTTATCGATTTAGATATCGAAATCCGGAAATCCTACGCGTTTGTCAAAACACCATTTACTTTTCTTGTTCACCACCCCTCATGGGGATATTTCGCGGATAGCTATAACCTCATCCAGCTTTCGATAGAAAAAAACGGAAAGAATCCCAAAGCGCAAGAACTTGCCGGGCTCATAAAAATCGCCAAAAAATATAGCATCAAAACTGTTTTCGCAAGTCCGCACGTTTCCACAAAATCGGCGGATATCATCGCTAAATCCATTGGAGGGAAAGTCGTTTTGATCGATCCCCTCGCAGTCGATTGGTATGAAAATATCCGCGAAGTTGCCGCCCAAATCCTTTTGTCCGCTATGGAGGCAACTGATGCCGAATAGCGCGATAGAAGTCAAAAATCTTTCGTTTGCTTATGACGCGAACGTGATCCTTGAGAATATTTCATTTTCGATTCGAGAAAAAGATTTTTTAGCCATCATTGGACCGAACGGCGGTGGAAAAACTACATTGCTTAAAATCCTTTTGGGCCTCCTTTCACCCACACAGGGGCTCGTTAGGATTTTTGGATCCGCGCCAAATCGAGCGAAACGCTCGTGCGGATATGTCGGACAAAACCCGAATATCAATCTTGATTTTCCCATCTCTGTCCAAGATGTTGTCAAAATGGGACGCCTGGGGCACAAAATGTTTTTCGGTCGTTCATCCAAAAAAGATCAAACGGTCGTCCAAAAAGCGCTCGAAGCGATGGAGGTCCGGCATCTAGCGCAAAAGCGTATGGGAAATTTATCTATGGGACAACGCCAGCGCGTGTTTATCGCCCGTGCTCTCGCGACAGAACCCAGAATTCTTATTCTCGATGAACCGACGACCAGCATTGATACCGAAGGGCAAACGCGCCTCTATGAACTTTTAAAGAAGCTCAATCAAAGGATCACGATCATTATCGTGAGTCATGATGTGAGCGTTGTTTCGCACTACGTCACATGCGTCGCTTGCGTAAACAGGAATCTTTTCTTTCATAATTCACCCGAAATCAGCGAGGATATCTTAAATAAAGT
>JADFSZ010000042.1 GCA_022560555.1 PVC group bacterium | reverse complement strand
GGCTCGAAGCTCATCACCGCGCCAAGATATTGGATGAGGCCATTGAAGCTGCCGTAAAATTGTCCGATCGCTACATTACAGGGCGGTTTTTGCCGGATAAAGCCATTGATGTGATTGATGAAGCCGGTTCAAAGGTTCGTCTTGCGGTCACCAGCGCGCCTCCGAATATTAAAGAGTTTGAAGAACGCATTCAGAAAATCAAAAGCGAAAAAGAATCCTCCATTAAAAATCAAGATTTCGAAATGGCGGCCAAGCTGCGTGATAAGGAAAAAAATGTCAAAACTGAGCTCGATACCATGCGCAAGGGATGGAAGGACGCGAAGAATGAATTAGATGCCGTCGTAACGGCCGAGGATGTGGCCATGATTGTTTCAAAAATGACGGGCGTTCCTTTAACTGAATTGACCGAAGAAGAGACAAAACGTTTGATGCAGATGGGAGATGTATTAAAAAAACGTGTCATAGGTCAAAGTAATATTATTGAAGTATATCCAAATGTGTCCGCCGTTCCCGCGCAGGTATGGTAGATCCTAAGCGGCCGACAGGGTCCTTCCTTTTTCTGGGGCCGACCGGAGTCGGGAAGACATTTTTGGCTCGTGTCTTAGCGGAATTTCTGTTCGGCAATGAGGACAGCATGATCGAAATAGATATGTCCGAATACATGGAAAAGTTTGCGGTTTCCCGCCTCATTGGGGCTCCTCCGGGCTATGTCGGCTATGAAGAAGGCGGGCAATTAGCGGAAAAAGTCAGGCGAAGACCCTATTCGGTTGTATTGTTCGATGAAATCGAAAAGGCCCATCCGGATGTGTTTAATATTTTATTGCAAGTTATGGAAGACGGCCGTCTCACGGACAATTTCGGAAGACTGGTCAGCTTTAAGAATACGATTTTGATTATGACGTCGAATGTCGGAGCGGATCTGATTAAAAAACAAAAATCCGTTGGTTTTTCAGCGAAAGAATCTCAAGCCGATGCACATGATAAAATGAAAGAGCGTCTTATGGATGAAGTCAAAAAGACGTTTCGTCCCGAATTCCTCAATCGTCTTGATGATATTCTGGTTTTTCGCGGTTTGTCGCGTGAGGATCTATCATGTATTATCAAAAACGAAATTGGATTTGTTTCCGAGCGCCTTAAAGAAAAGAACATCAAAATTGATTTGTCAAAATCCGCTTTGGATTTTCTTATATCAAAAGGCTATGATGATGTATATGGGGCAAGACCGCTGAAGCGTGCCATCCAGAAATATCTTGAAGATGAACTATCCGAATTAATATTAAAGGGCGAAGCTAAGAAGGGCGGTAAGATTCATGTTTCCGGTAAAAAAACTAAACTGGAATTTGCCTGTACATGAACCTAAAGAGGATCCATGCTCAAGCGTTTACTTTTGGGAATCATTTGCGCGGTTCTGCTTACGATAGTTTTTACCGCGCTTAATCTGTACATCACTACCCGCATTTCAAACGAACTCTCTCGTCATTTTAAGGAAGCCGATGAGGGTTTTCTCTCTATTGGCAGGGTGCAGACGGATTTTATTAAAACCCTGCGGTTATCAAACGTTGATATGAATTTGACACGTTATCTTTTTTTGACCTCCATGTCCGTTAAAACTATAATATCCGACTTTAATATTTTTGAGTATTTAGGAGGAGACCCCGATATTTTAAATCGCGTTCGGGTTGTCGGGGCGCGTATTTATGTGAAAAACGGGAACTTTAAAGACGGATTAGAGCTATTACTTAAGGATTTAGGTGAAACAAGTTTAACTCAAAGTATTGAGGTCCAAGACGCGAGTATGGTTTTAGTGCAGGAGAGCGGGCAAGAGCTCTTAGAGATGAAAAATATCTGGGGGCGTTTGGCCCCGGGAGAAGATGATGAGCTGCATTTTGTTTTCACAAATCATGATAATGAATTGAGCGTAAATCGTTTTCTGCTGAAGGGGGTTGTTGATTCTGCCACCGGGGATTTTGATATTTTTGTATCGATAAGCAATATTGACTTCGGCCAAATCATGAATAATGTTACAGGTCTCGGTTCCACGAAAGCTCTTGGCTCCGTTGATATGAAACTGACCCGCAAAAACGGGATGTTCAATGTGAGCATAGAGAATGTGAAGCTTTACGCAAAATATATTTTGGTTGAGGGACATGGAATCATTTCAAATGAGGGCGGCAACTTATCGATTGATTTGGACCTGTCATTCGAAGGCTTATACCAGGAAGGCCAACTGAAAATATCGGGGCCTTATAAAAAGCTTTTGATTAAAGGGGACATGTGGGCCAGAGGGTCGCGCGTTAATGAGAACAAGACAATCTTAAAGGGGCATGCCTGGTATGAGGGCGGGATACGTTTGGAGGAGTTCAAGATTGAATCCGGATTGGGTCGAATCGTTTTGAACGGTCTCATAAACTTTGCCTCCGTTGATATGGATTTTCTGATTAGAGAAAAAGTCTACAATAATATATCTCTTGAGGGAAGGCTTTTGTGTGAAATATTATACCAATCCCAATCGGAGGAAATGAAAAACAATCACTCTAAAATATATTTGTCTCGGCTTAAATTAAATGACTCTATGCTCAGTGATATTTTCGTTGATTTTCATTTTAATGAACGAGGAATACGTATTTATGAAGCGAGAGGGGATCATGTAAGCCTCAACGGACAAATTGAATTTGAGCCGAATCATCCTCGGTATAACCTTATGTTTACTTGTGAGAATGCTGATCTGTCCGTTATGAAGCCTCTTGTGATGAAAGGCAGAGGGGCTGCGCATCTCGGGGGACAAGTTGATGGATCTCTTTCGATCGAAGGCGTGTCTCCTTTTTTAGGAGGAAAGGGAGCTTTTGTTATTGAAAACGGGAGCATTGGAATGATATCTGAATTCAAAAAAATGATATTTGATTTTACTTGGAATGGGCCTATCCTTGTATTGCAGGACGCAAGGATTATCAGGGAAAATGATTACTTTCTACTCAAAGACACTATTGATCTAACTCAATCGGATATTTTTTCAAGCTTAAAGATTGAGCATGTGGGAGAATCATTAGAATGGGAACAGTGGACTGTTAATCAGCCGCAGCCGGAAATCGGATTGGATATATTTGGAGACGTCGGACATGCGGGCTCCAGTGCATCCGGAGGCGAAGGGCAAGGGGCCAGGGAAACATTACTTGATCTAGAATATGAAATGAAGGACGGAAACGATCTTTTGTTTAAGATCAAAGAAGAAGAAAGCTTTATGGGGATTGGTAAAGAAATTAAATTTTGAATAACCGGACTCGGGCGGTGGAGATGAGAGGACTTAGGGCTATAGGGTCATGGCATGAAAATCTTGGTTTTCACGTCATTCGTTTTATGCGTGAGCTAGGAGGAATGTCCATTTTATGCTTTCAAGCTCTGTTAGGTGTCAGGAAATATCGATTTCGTTCCAAACCGTTCCTTGATCAACTTTATGGCATCGGCGTTGGGTCGTTGCCCGTGATTTTAAATACCGGAGCGTTTATCGGAATGGTGATGGCCGTGCAGTCCTACTATCAGTTTCGTCAGTTTGATCTTGAGTCCGGAGTCGGAACGGTTGTCGGCCTCACGTTGATGCGTGAACTTGGTCCCTTTGTTACCGCCCTGATTTTGTCGGGGAGGGTGGGAGCGAGTATGGCGGCGGAACTGGGAACGATGCGCGTGACGGAACAAATTGACGCTCTGTATACATTGGGGACGAATCCTGTTCATTATCTTGTTATTCCGAGATTTGTCGCGTGTCTGATCATGCTGCCTCTTTTGACGATTTTCACAAATGCGATCGGTATTTTTACGTCCTATTTACTGAGCGTGGAAATTCTCGGAGTGGTGAAGCATTACTACTTGTTACATATGTTCAGTTATGTCGATCCCAGGGATCTTATGACGGGATTGTTCAAATCGATTGTATTTGGAGGTATTATCGCCATTGTCGGCTGTTACAAGGGATTTTACACTTCCGGCGGTGCCCAGGGTGTTGGGCGAGCGGCTACAGGGGCCGTTGTTTGGTCCTGCATGCTGGTTCTCATTATGGACTTTTTTATGTCATTGGCCATGTACTAAAAAACCGTAAATGGTTATTCGTAAATCGTAAATCGAAAAACACGAAAACTAAAAAAAGCGATTCAATTATGAATCAAATTATACTAAAAAGAATCACTTTTTCTTTTGCCATTTACCATTTACCATTATCTATTTACGGTATTTAAAATGTTACGGCTTAAAAATATATCAAAAAGTTTTGGGAACGAAGTTGTTCTCAATGATCTCTGCCTTGAAGTCAATCATGGAGAGACATTGGTTATTGTCGGGCCGAGCGGGGCGGGAAAAAGCGTTTTGTTAAAGATTATTATGACTCTTTTAGATCCCGATCACGGACAAATATTTTTAGATGATTTTAATATTACCAATCTGAATGAAGCGGAACGAATGAAAATCACAAAAAGATTTGGAATGCTTTTTCAAGGAGCAGCCCTGTTTGATTCGTTAACGGTAAAGGAAAATGTCGGATTTGTCTTATATCAAAGTCAAAAAACTCCAAATGGTAGGGATGTTGAGAATATTGTGCGTGAAAAACTGGCTCTTGTCGGTATGGAACATGTCATGGACACCCTGCCCAGTGATTTATCGGGGGGAATGAAAAAGAGAGTCGGACTGGCCCGGGCCATAGCTCATGATCCGGACATTATACTTTACGACGAGCCAACAACAGGACTTGATCCGATTATGGCGAACACCATCAATAAGCTTATTATTGATTTGAAAAATAAGCTAGGTGTGACCTCCATTGTTGTTACGCATGACATGCATAGTGCCTTTATGATTGCGGATAGGATTGCCCTTCTGCATGAGGGGGGTATCAGGGTTATAGGCACATGCGAAGAAATTAAAAATTCTCAGGATCCGATTCTAAAAGGATTTATCCAAGGGGAATTGATTGATCATAAGTAAAATTATTTAAGAATGTGAAAAGAGGCGAAATATGAAAGACCGTAGAAAAGAGCGATTAGAACTGAAGGTTGGTATTATGGTGAGTGTGGCCTTGCTTCTTCTGGGCATGATGATTGTGTTGTTCAGTGATGATAATGTTTTTGAAAAGGGGTACAGGGTCCGAGTGTCGTTTAGGAATATTAGTGGTTTGAGTGTCGGAGGCCCTGTGTACTTATCGGGTGTTGAAGTGGGGCGTATTGATCAGATCCAATTGGCGAAAGACATTGGTCACGTGGAATTGGTCCTCTGGGTTAAAAAACGGGTTAAATTGCCAGAAGACGCCAATTTCACCATTGGGAGTCAAGGAATTATGGGAGAGCGTTTTATTGAAATTCGTGTGGATCCTTTGAGTCAGGCTCCGCTTATCAAGGATGGTTATCATGTCATCGGTCAAGATCCGACAACACTGACTGTGATTTTAAATGAGGGAGAAAAGCTTCTCGGTGAATTGAAAAAAACGGTTTTGTCAATTAATGCTTTTATGGGAGATCCTGAATTGTCTCAGAGTGCCGGGCAATTGATGAACAATTTTAATGCAGCTTTGGATTCTATACATATTCTTGCTGACAATATCAATGCGACTATTGAAGGAAACCGGGAAGATTTTTCGCGTGCTATAGCTCTTTTAAACTCTAATCTGGATCTTCTGAAAAATATGTTTGAATCCATTGAAACAGCCGAAGGCACTCTTGGCCGGCTCCTTAAGGATGATACCATTTATGAGGATTTTGAAGCATTGGTCAAAGACATTCGCGCTCATCCCTGGAAGCTTCTGAGAAAGACGCGTGTGAGAAAACCAAAGCCGGATAAAACAGATGATGATTCGCGCCGTTCCGGACGGAGATGATAAGAAGCTGTAAATAGTAAATCGTAATTTGTAAATCGTTATCTATAATTTTTTTATTCGTAAAATTGTAAATCATAATAAATAATTAAATTTATAAATTGTTGGAAGGAAAGATTTAGGAAAAAATATAATACATATTTGGAATATTATTCGTAATTTATTGTTTTTGTTTTTAAACCATTTACCATTTACGAAGTACCATTTACGAAATAAAATGAAATCGAAATCCAAAATTAAATATGTATGTCAAAACTGCGGCGCGGAATCTCCCTTTTGGGTAGGACGATGCTCTGAATGCAGCGAGTGGAATACCATCACGGAGGAAGCCGTCAGTATGCCTGTTAAGGAAGAATTCAGTCATCGACAATTTTCTTCGTTGGCTCCGAAAGTTATTCGGGAGGTTGTTATCGGGGATGAGATTAGATTCCCGTCAGGCATTCATGAGTTTGACCGGATTCTTGGCGGAGGCGTTGTTCGGGGGTCTCTTGTTCTGATTGGCGGTGACCCCGGAATTGGAAAATCAACGCTGCTTTTGCAGGTGTCTAAAACATTAGGATCAATGGGTAAGAAAGTTTTGTATGTTTCAGGGGAGGAATCTGTTGGGCAAGTGAAGATGAGATCCGACAGATTAGGAGAAAGCACCTCAGATCTGTATGTTGTTTCTGAAACAAATATGGAGACAATCACGCGCTTTGTCAAAGAGATGAAACCGCAGATTTTAGTCATCGATTCGATTCAAGTTGTTTTTAAGCCGAACTTACCATCAGCCCCGGGAAGTGTGTCGCAAGTTCGGGAGTGTGCCGCTCACTTGATGTATTTAGCTAAAGGGGAAGGAATTTCCATTTTTTTGATCGGGCATGTGACCAAAGACGGGCAAATAGCCGGACCGCGTGTACTCGAGCATATTGTGGATACGGTTCTTTATTTTGAAGGTGAGCGTAACGGGCACTACAGGATCTTACGAACCGTTAAGAATCGCTTTGGACCAACCAATGAGATTGGGGTTTTTGAAATGAAATCATCCGGGCTGGAGGAGGTCAAAAATCCGTCGGAAGTCTTTTTATCCGAACGAACACAGCCGATATCCGGATCTGTCATAGTTGTTTGTCTGGAGGGGACACGTCCCATTTTAGCTGAAATCCAGGCTTTGGTGAGTCCATCTAGTAGTTTTGGTGCCCCACGCAGAACCACCACGGGCTTGGATCACAACCGAGTGTCCATGCTCATGGCTGTTTTGGATAAGAGGGGGCATGAGCATTTGGGTGATCAGGACGTTTTTGTAAATGTGGCGGGAGGATTAAAAATTGATGAAACGGCATCGGACCTAGGAGTTCTCATGGCGCTCAGATCGAGCTTTCGTGATAAGTCCATTGAGACAGAAGTAATTTTTTGCGCGGAGGTTGGACTGGGGGGAGAACTGCGCGGTGTCAGTCAGATTTCTACACGCTTGAAAGAAGCCAGAAAGATGGGTTTTAAAAAAGCAGTGATATCCGTTCATAATCAGAAGGGTCTTGAGCCGATCAAAGGCTTGGACATTATCGCGAAGGCAAACTTTTTAGAAGTGACGGAAATATATTGAACATCGACATGTGACATGTAAAATGTGCTTTCGGAAACAATCGATAGGTTTTTTTTGTTGAGCCTATTTCTCATGGCGCATGACTCATGACAGAAATCCGGGTAAACAACTTAAAATCACAAAATAAAAATGGGAAATCGATAAATGTCTCCTAGTAAAGTCCGTGTTCGTTTCGCCCCTAGCCCGACCGGTATGCTGCATGTTGGAAACGCGAGGTCGGCGCTGTTTAACTATCTTTTTGCGCGGAAATATAAAGGCAAGTTTATTCTGCGTATTGAAGATACTGATATTGAACGCTCCGAAGTGCTTTATATTGATGAGATTTACCATGATTTAAAATGGCTGGGCCTTGATTGGGACGAAGGTCCGGATATCGGAGGAGAAAACGGCCCTTACCGGCAATCTGAGCGGAGAGATATTTACAAGACTTACTTGAAAAAATTACAAACGAATGATCTTGCGTACACATGTTATTGCAGTGCCGAAGAACTGGAAATACGCAGAAAGGACGCGATTCAAAACGGGCAAGCTCCCCGGTATGATAACCGCTGCCGGCATTTAACAGATGAACAAATCAAAAAATTTGAGCAAGAAGGCAGAAAGCCTGTTATTCGTTTTAAGATGCCGGAGGAAAATATTGTCGTCAAAGATTTGATACGGGGAGATGTTGAATTTGACCATCAGCTCATTGGGGATTTTGTGATATTTAAATCGGACGGCGGCCCTTCTTTTCATTTTGCCGTTGTCGTTGATGATATTGAGATGAAGATCTCTCATGTGATTCGTGGTGAGGATCACTTGCCGAATACGCCTAGGCACATAGCGTTGTTCCATGCTTTTGGGTGTGAATTGCCTCTATTTGCTCATATGTCGATGACCATGGGTCCCGATGGAACACGTCTGAGTAAACGGCATGGCGCAACGTCTGTCAATCAATACCGGGAATTAGGATATTTGCCGGATGCGTTCAGTAATTTTTTAGCACTTTTAGGATGGTCTCCGGGAGATGACCGGGAGATCTTAACACGCGATGAATTAATAGACCTTTTTTCCATTGAGGGGATGACAAAATCTTCGGCTATTTTTGGTATTGATAAACTAAATTGGATGAATGGGATGTATATCAGGCAAGCCCCGATTGACAAACTCACGCGGCTCGCTATCCCCTATTTGCAAAAAGGGGGATATTACCCAAACGGTGTCAATGAATCTGAATTTGTCTGGATTTCAAAAGTTGTTGATGCTGTGCGGGGGTATCTGAATTGCCTTTCGGAAATTCCACAACATGCGGCGTTGTTCATGAATGAAGAAGTGGAGATTGAAGAAGCTTCCGTGGAGTTTATTCGAAGTGATGAGGGGCAAAAAGTACTTCAATTATTTCAAAGCAAAATAGAATCAATGGATACAGTAGATATTGACGCGTTCAAATCTGTTTTAAAAGATATTCAAGGTGAACTTGACGTTAAGGGGAAGCAGTTGTATATGCCCTTAAGAATCGCGCTGACAGGGAAAAAGGAGGGCCTTGAGCTTCATGTCGCTGTGGCTCTTTTGGAGAAGAAAAAAATATTGCAACGTATTCAAACTGCGCAGGCAAGACCGTTGATTTGAAAAAATGTTTGTTCTTGAGGACAGCTATGAAGCGCTTACTGATTTTATTAGGGGTCACAGCTCTCGTGGTTTTAACCGCGAATGACCTTGGCTCCAAGTCAGCTGAGATGGTGCCCAAAGTAGCGGATCCGGGTTTTGAAAATGTAGCGGATACGGATTTGCAAGATACATCAAATAAAAATGATCACGCTCCGCTAGATTTAAGAGGGCAGCTCGAGTTGGTCTATCAAAATGTGTATGAATCGATCACGCTTGGGGATGCTTCTACTTATCAGCTGTTTATTTCAAAAGAAAGCAAGGTTCGAATATCCAATATTTTAGGGCCATTGAATCGTGAAATCGACAGCACATTATTGAGGGGAATGAAGACGTATTATAAGAATCTATTTGATTTGGAATTTGTTCGTATATACGAGACAAAAAACAGAGCAGGGCTCCTGTATGTGGCAGATTCTGATATGGTGGGGCTTGATGAGCTGCCGCGCGTAACATATAGTTTTATGAAATTTAATTATGAAACGGATGGATGGAAGTTAGACGCTGTTTCAAATATCGGATCTTTAAAGTATGAACCGGACAAAAAAACACGGATGGAATTCAATTTGTCAGATGTTCCGTATTGGACCGGGGAGGCTCATTTACCGGATGCCATTGATCGTTCAGACACCTCACAGTTAGGAAAGGAAGAGTGAAATGGATCGAGAGAAACTTGTTGAGATTTTAGAGGTATTAAAAAGCGAATTAAACGAAACTCATGAGGTCGAGGATAAGGACCGGATTCAAAAGGTCATTTTTGATGTGCAGCAGCTTATTGACTATTTTGAAGATGCGGATCATGACCGCAAAAATCTCAAGGATCGTTTGCGGCAATATGTCGATCATTTTGAGAGAACCCACCCAAAACTGGCCTCTCAAATTGGCCACGTTGTCGAGATGTTAAGTCAAATGGGCATTTAAGGACACCGGGTTTACGCGAATGTATCTCAACTGGATATTTCTTGGAACTGGTATTGGTCTCCTTGTTAAAGGAGGCGCGTGGCTTGTGGATGGAGCGGTGAATGTGTCTCGAAAGGCGGGGATTTCAGAGCTCGCAATCGGGTTAACCGTTGTGGCTCTTGGGACCTCGGCCCCGGAATTCGTTGTCGGGATCATCGGGACCATATCCCATAACACAGAATTGATTTTGGGTAATATCATCGGCAGCAACATCGCAAATATTTTTTTGGTTATGGGTATAGCAGGTGTGATACGACCTATTGATATCGGCTCTAGCACTATCAGAAAAGAAATTCCCTTCTATTTGCTCATTACTCTAGTGCTTTTTGGATTTTTGAATGAAACGTGGATGGATTCTTCCGTTAGTTTTGGCCTTAATCGCTGGGAAGCCATTACATTTCTTGTATTATTGGTTGCATTCATACGATACACATTTAGCTTACGAAGGGATCATACAAAAGACTTGGTTTCGTCTGATGTGAAGGCGTTGACGCCCGGCTGGTCAGCCGTGTATTTACTTGGAGGAGCATTGACATTAGGTGTCGGCGGAGAATTGACGGTTCGGGGGGCTGTGGCTATGGCCGAAAGTTTCGGCATCAGTGAAGCTTTTATTGGTTTAACTGTGATTGCCGTGGGGACATCCCTGCCTGAACTTGTGACATCCGTTCAAGCCGTCCGAAAGGGCAAATTTGATATTGCCGTTGGAAATATTATTGGTTCATGCGTGATGAATATTTTGTTTGTATTAGGGCTGTGCGGATTATTGAATCATATTCCATTTGTTCGGTTTTTAAATGTTGATATTGCTATTTCCATTGTTGGGGGCCTTATGCTTATGATGTTTATGGCCACGGGGAAGCGCCATCGTTTGGATCGTTGGGAAGCGGTTTTATTCCTTGTGAGTTATGTTGTGTATCTGGTGTATTTGGTGTGGAGAAGGTAAAGTTTCTTGTCTCTGGTTGCTAGTCTCTGGTTAAAACAAGAAACAAGAAACAAGAAACTAGAAACTTGAGGCCCGGAGGGCCGAGTGTGAATGAATTTGACTTGATCCGAAAAATAACTTCAAAAATCCGCACCTCTTCACGGGTTAAAATTGGGATCG
>JADFSZ010000041.1 GCA_022560555.1 PVC group bacterium | reverse complement strand
CTTAAGTCACTTACCCTTTATGTTTTGTGGTGGCTTCTGACTCTTTATGATTCTAGCTTCAGATTTTTTGGCCTTATCAATACTCGGCTTTTGCTGTATTTTTACTTTCGCACCACCCCGCACAGGGTCTGCCGCACCTGGTAAATGTTCCTTTATCCGAGCCTCCACTCGCCCTCTTTTAGCAACGCCTGTATACAGATTTTTTCCTTTATTATCTTCGATCTTGTATACGACGGGTTTGTCCTTTGCGAGACCCTCGATTCCCTTTTTATCGAAACTTCCACTTTTTTTTCCGACCATAATTCTCTCCTTTTGACTTCTAATGTTTCAATTAACCGGTACACAGCAGATCGAAGTGTCAGAGCTGAAGTGCCTTATTTTGTGTTTCTTTGCAAACGAAACTTACCAGCATTGATTTCAGTCTTTATGTTGTCTATGAGCGCGGCCACTGGGTCATTTCCTGACACAGTTTTCATATCACTTGCTATTTCTCCGGATATTTCAGCTATGCGGTCACTAAACCCGCCTGATGAAATATACCCTCTCAAATGCCCATCTTCCTCTGCTCGATAAACAACTATTTCAAATTCATTATCCTCGAATTTGTGTAATTCTTTGCCGGCAAGATTCATGTGATAAAACATTTCTTCTCCTCAGACGCATATATCCGTTGTGCCAAGCGGTCATTATCGCAGAGAAGTTAGATTTTTCCTCTAACTTTTCATTCTGCCTATCAGGCCTTTCAAACCTCAAAACTGGCACATCCCTCTCCTGCGGGCTGCAAGGGCAAGCCTCCTACTCTACGTTACGGTCCGTCTAATAGGACGGATGCAGCCGCCACGGGACATGCATTTCTCAGGCTTAGAAAGGCCCGGATAGACCGGGTCTGAAAAGACAAGGAGAAAATCATGGCCTTACTGACCGAAACATTTAACCGCCAGGCTCACGACAATATTTTTCTGATACCGCTTTGGATTTTGCTGCTCGAAGACATCTCGGCAAAGCGCGCGAGAAAGCGCCGCAAACGCATTCTCAAGCTTGACCGCGAATTCAACGAGAAATCCATGAAGCAGTCGCGCAACCGTTATCGCCGCCACGTCATCATGGGCTGATAAAGGCATTTATCATCGTGCGACGATGACATGAGACCTGCGCGAGCGGTGCGAGAAGTACAGGCTGGTCGAATAGAACCGCGTCACTCTCGGCGCTCGTTGCCGGTCGCCTTTATTCCCATGTTGCCTTCAATAAGTATCCGTTAAGTCACTTACCCTGTTTGTTTTGTGGCGGCTTCTCACTTTTTATGATTCTTGCCTCAGATTTTATTGTGACCTATGAATCGACAGCTGTTTTAGAGGCAATGATATTACAAAAACCGGTGATTGTGATTGACCTTTACGATGATATGCGAGAAAATTTTTTTATATCTCAAGGAGCCGTTCTTTTAGCACATAATGTGGATTCATTAAAAGACTGTATGCGACAACTCAATTCTAATCAGGATAACATTGTGAGCCAATTGAATGATCGATCCCGTGAATTTCTCAGAGACTATGCCTCAATCGGGGTACTTAAAAATCCTCCAAAATTTTCCGAAGAACTCCTTAAATCAATTCAATAATATTTATTCTGCTTGGGTAGATGTTCCGGCTAATACGATGGTGTCAACACTGCGGGAATGATCAAGCGCATTTTGAATGGGATTGATATAACTTTTCATTGTCTCAAGAATATTCTTGTCACCAAGATGATGGGCTGTTTGTACTAGGAGCTCATAATAATCCATTCCGAAATACCACGCGGCATTAGGTTCAAACCCTCCCTTTAGAAATGTGGTCGCGAGCGAAGAATCTGTAAACATCTGAATATGACCCAGAGGATCAAGGTGTCGGATAATGGATGTGGGAAACAGCTTTTGCACTTCCGTTCCAAAGCAGGCCCAACGGGGTACTTCTGTGACGATCATGGAGGGTTTTTTATCGAGTAATTGAGCCGCGGTTTTAAGCATTATTACAGGTCCAGGAACATGCTCGATAACACCCCAAAATGTGATGATGTCGTAGTCACCCAATGACTCCCATTCTGTGATAAAATCTTTTTGAATAAGTTTGATTCCAAAAATATCTTTGCAAAATTTTACGCCGGATTGGCTAATTTCCAATCCATCAGCTTCTATTCCTAATGTGCGACACGCGTGAACAAAGTGACCGCTGCCTGTTCCGACATCCAATATTTTTTTAGGTTTTTGGCCGACAAGATGCTCAAAACGTTCAATGGTCCAGCGGGCTTTGGGAAGAGATATGTCTTTCAGGCGCTTTTGGAGTGTTTCCGGATCAGCGTAAGTGCTTTGGTATGTTTGATTGGAAGTATAAAATTCCTCAATCGCTTTTTGACTCAATCGATCCAAAACAAAGTGATGTGTGCAATAGTTGCAGCGGCAATACTGTGCTCCATAAATTTTAATAATCTTTGTTGCCGTATCGGTTGATGAGGAACACACAGGGCAAACCATGACATGTTCGAGAGATGTATCTTGATACAGATTCTTACGGGATTGGCTGATCGAATCAATCTTGGATGCAAAATCTTCTATATTTTCTTTTTTTAATGAAACAATATCGATGGGTTTTCCGAGGAAAATTTCAACAGGAATAGATTTTTGATGACCATCCTCATGGTACGTCCATGTCTCCTGCAGAGTGTCCGTAGCCTCAAAAGGTGTATTTCGGCTCCACGTAATCATTTATTAAACTCACGGCGTAAGAGTCCATAAAAATAAGAATCATGCCACTTGTTGAGGTGCCAGTATGTTTCGCGGTGTTTTCCATCCAATGAAAAGCCGAGTTTTTTGAGAAATTTCTTTTTACGGTGATCAAAGCTATAGATCTCAGTCCACATACGGTGAAAATTCAAGACGTTGAACGCATAATCTATGAGTGTGTGTGCGGCATCCGGCGCATATTTTAGATCAATATAATGATTGTTTTTGCCGATATAAATAGAAAGATCCGCATTGTGCTGGATCCAATTAATATGGCAAAGTCCACAGCATCCAATCAACTTTTTAGCGCGTTTCTCCTCAATGGCGAACATAATTGTTTTGTCATCTTTAATAACAAAATTATCATACCACTTTTGTTGTTCGGTCATGGAAAGCACGCGATGTTCGCGAAAATGTTTACGAAACTCCGGTTTGTTACGCCAGGCCAGCAGCTGTTTGAGATCTTTTTTCTCAACAGCGCGCAAGCGTACGTGTTTACCTTCAAGCATTTTGGCATCCTTTCTAATCATTGATGTCTTTCCAATACAGGGCATCACCTGCTGTTTTAGGGGATGATATTTTTTTTCCAATGACATTTGTCAGTTCATAAGGCGCCACAGAATCTTCCGGAGCCGGACGAAGAGAAACGAGGTCTTTGTGTGTGATAACCTCACCTGCTTTCATATCGCGGATTAGCCGCAAACACCGGCGTTGCACAATGACGGTATCCTCTTCGTTAGTTTCAATAATCTTTTGGCCGTTGCCGAGAGATTCTTCAAGTTCACGGCTGCGGTTGATCATTTCCTGCCAAGTTTTCGGCGTCATTGAAAAAATGTGATCCGGACCTTTTCGGCCAGCATCGTCCGTAAAATGTTTTTCAATAATACGGGCTCCCAGGCTAATGGCACCTAAAACTGTGGTGTATCCGGGAGTATGGTCAGACAGTCCAAGGAGCATGCCCGGATATTGATAGGCATAGGTTTTAAGCACATTGAGATTAATATATTTTAGATTCTCTCCACATCCGGTATAGTTAGTGTTGCACTGCATCAAACAGATTTTGCGATTGTTAGCCAAGATGGTTTCGACGGCTCGCTTGACATCCTGCATCGAGGATGCGCCGGTAGCCAGAAGCACTGGCTTGCCCAGTTTGGCGATTTTGGCTATAAAGTCAGTCCAGGTAATATCACCGGATCCGATTTTGTAAGCTGACACATGGGGCTCGAGCATCCGGACCGCTTCATCGTCATAAGGTGTCGATAAAAAGTCGATATGTGCTTCCTTGGCGGTTTTGACCAAGGTTTCGGTCCATGTGCGATCACATTCATATTCTTTGTAAGTTTCGTAAACATTTTTTTTCCATTTGCTTTGGTGGCTCATTTTTTGGCCTAAATGTTTAAATCCGTAATCACTCACAATTTTGTCGGCAAGAAAATGCTGAAATTTCACCGCATTGGCTCCGGATTCTTTGGCGAGGCATATCAAATCTTTAGCTCGCGAAAGGTTTCCATCATGATTAGCTGCGATATCTGCCACAAAATAGCTGGGGGCATCTAACGCGATAGTGTGTTCTCCGATACTGAATTTTGTGTCATAGTTCATAACCAAGTGCCTTATATTCTATTTGAAGATTGGCAATCACTTGATGGCGATCAGGCAGTGAGCAACCCAAAAGTGATTCTGCTTGACTAACATCAAGACCCAAGCTTTCCGCGCGCATAGGGGTCTGTAGTGTCTTGACACTGCCTGTGATGGCACCATCCAAGTCAAATTGAAATTCGTGACATAGCTCTTCGATAAATTCCTTTTTGCTTGAAACTTGTTGGGACGCGATATTAAGCCGTCCATGGGGACGTTGCTTGAAGAGATCAAATAAAATACACACGAATGTCGTAATATCGATACTTGAGGTAAAATAATCATCAAAAAGTGTTATAGGCTGACGATTTTTTCTGTTCATAATAATCCATTCGATAAAAGAAGGCTGCTGCGGGGTGAAATTACGAAAACCAACGATATTGGTTCGTACAACGAGAGCCTGTGGATTTTCTAATGCGAACTTTTCTCCTTCGTATTTCGTACGGGCATATTCATTAAGAAGTGTTACCGGGTGATCTTCATCGTGTTTGCGGTCTTTATCATTGGTAAAAAAATGGTCCGTAGAAATTTGTATAAAATAGCACCCAATATCTTTGGCAATCTCTGCGAGTACACTTACGGCTTTAGCGTTTGTATTGGTGGCTTGCTCCGGATTTTCTTCACAGCGTTTGTGGCTGACGATCGCCGCCGCGTTAATGATCACTTGGGGCCGTATATCCTTGAGCTTTTTAACAAGGATGTCCGTGTCCGTAATATCAATATTAAGATCCGTGTTTTTAGACGCTAATCCAGTTGTCTGAAAGTGTCTTTGTTGCGATTCCTTCATCAGGGCTTGCCCGAGCATCCCTGTTGAGCCTGTGATAAGTATGTCCATAAGCGTATTAAGCTTATCAGTATAATTTGGGATTGTAATTAATCAAGGCTAAAATCATCGAAGGGGGCTGAGCCCCGGGGGTTATCTTCATAACATAATAAATTACAGCGCATTATATATTCTGTGGACATGGGGTATGGCATCTATTATAATCGCTTGATTGTATTTTAATTAAACTCATGAGTATCGACTTTTCAATGAATCCCATTGCCATTATACAAGCGAGACGTAGTTCGAATCGTCTACCGGATAAGATCATGTGTTCTATCGGAGCGGATATACTTATTGAGAAGGTTATCCGGCGCTTGTCTCTCTCCGTAAAACTCAAGGGGATAGTCTTGGCGATTCCGGAAGGTCAAGAAGACGCAGCGTTAGCGGATGTGGCTGCCAAGCATGGTATTGATGTGTTTCGAGGAAGCCTTGAAAATGTTTTGGACCGGTATTACTGTGCGGCCAAACAGGTAGCCGCCAATCCTATTATTCGGATTACGGGTGACTGTCCTTTGATCGCACCGGAGATTGTTGATAACCTTATCAATCTATTTGAATCCGGAAAATATGATTATATGAGCAACCATGTGACGCGAAGTTATCCTAGGGGATTGGATACAGAAATTTTTTCGTTTAACGCTCTCAAAAAGGCGCATCAAAATACTACACAACAATACGAAAAAGAACATGTCACACCCTATATTTACGAACATCCTAAACAGTTCAAGCTGCATGAGATAGTGGCCGAACCTCCATTGAATCGTCCGCACTACCGTATTTGTGTTGATACTAAGGAGGATTTAGACGTTGTGCGTGCTCTTTATGCACATTTTGATGATTCGATTGAGATATCAGTCCAACAGATTGTCCGGTTTTTAGATGATCACCCTGATGTGTGCAACATCAATCAGACCGTCCGTCAAAAAGAGCTGGGCGAATAACAACATGATTAAATGGATAGGTATAGCGTATGTCAATGACCGTTATTTTTAAAATAGCAATTCTTACCTTCCTCGTTATCGGATTGGTTCTTTTCTTTTATTCGTTTTCTCTCGTGGCTCAGCCAATCAAGCCCTCCCGTGAAGAAGCTCAGCATGATCAGATTGAGGCTAAAAGAGAGTCGGTTTTTCTCACGTACTACCGGAAGAGAAAACCTTTCAAAATTCATATTGATACCTATATCCATAGCCAAAACGCTCCCAATATCATGATTATTCCCGGGACAGGGTCTTATGGGTGGCTTTACCGGTATTTTGAATGGAAACTTTCCGGGTTAGGATACAATGTTTTCGCGATTGATTTTATCGGGCACGGCCGTTCCGAAGGTCCCCGGGGTGTTTTTACGATGTCCGAGTTTCTAGAAATCATTTCGATGACGATGAGCATGATCGAGAGGAGCTACTCAGGTCCGATCGGAATTTTAGGAACAAGCCAGGGCGGGGAGGTCGCGTTTATCGCGGCACTGGAAGACACCCGCATCAAGAGTGTTGTTTGTCATAATGTATTTGACAGCACGAGAACGGCCCCGATGACGAAACAAAGAATTTTAAAAATCCCCATCATCGGACCCATCATCGGATTTCTTCCGGACATGTTCATTAATCTCAGAAACTCGGTTAATTGGAAAGAACTTTACAAAGCGGACAGCCTCAAAAGACGGCAAGATGATCCTAGAGTTGTCTGGAAGTATTCCCTTAAATCCTATCGAACAATATTTAAGTATAAACCAAAAAATAAAATCCCTAATATGACGACGCCCGTCATGATAGCCGTGGGGGAAAAGGACAATATCATTTCTCCTAAATTCTGCAAAAATTTCTATGATTATCTTTCGATGGAAAAAAAGAAATTTTATGTTATGCCCGGAGCCAAGCATCAGCTTTTGATTGATTATCCGGATGAGTTTATTCCTGTCGTGGATGAGTGGTTCAGACAAACACTGTAAACGGTAAACGGTGAACGGTGAATGGGTCAATGGCGACATATTGAGGAAAAAGTAAGGGCATTAAAGGTTTTTTATACAGTTTACAGATCACTGTTTACAGAGTCTCATGAAAAATTTCAAACTCACAATTGAATATGACGGCACCAATTATGCCGGATGGCAAAAGCAGAAAAATGCATTAACCATTCAGGAGCTTATTGAAAAAAAACTCCATAAAATATTTGGGCACATAGTCAAGATCCGCGGAGCCGGCCGGACCGATTCGGGTGTTCACGCGCGCGGTCAGGTTGCGCATTTTAAGGTGGCAAAATCAAGTATTTCAACGGAGAGTCTCAAAAAGGCCCTCAATTCTATTTTGCCAAAAGATATTGTGATCACCAAAGTCGAAAAAGCCCCTTTGGAATTTCACGCCCAATACGCAGCTAAGAAGAAGCGATATACGTATACCATATTCAACCGCAGCTACCGTTGTCCCATGAGAAAGCGTTTTGTGTATTTTTATCCTTTTGCTCTGGATGTTCCCCTCATGAAAAAGGGGGCTAAAATTCTTAAGGGGAAAAACGATTTTTCCGCGTTTTCCAAGATCAGCTCTCTTAAAGAAAACTCTGTGAGAAACATTCATCGGCTTTCGATCAAGAAGGCCGGTGATGATGTGATTTTTACTTTTGAAGCGGATGGATTTCTTCATAACATGGTTCGTATTCTCACGGGGACCCTGATTGAGCTTTCCAGGGGCAAGCTTACATTGGACACGATTGAGACTGTTCTCAAGAGCGGTGACCGGAATTTGGCCGGTTATACCGTCCCGGCGTCCGGCTTGTGCCTCGAAAAGGTCTACTATAAATGACTGTTTTTGTTCGTATAAATCAACATGATGTAACTATATGTAAAATATAGTTTTACAGAAAATACGGGATTTCTTGTTTCGTATTCACAACTTCCCCTTCCGGCTTTTTAAAACATCAAATTGCAATTTAAGTATTTGAAAGTAAAAGACTTAAAAGGCAGTCTCTTTCGATGGCACAAAACATGCATGTCTATGACACTCCTTGAAAAGCTATGACAAACCATGACAGTCTATGACAGGCTATGACAGACTATGACAATCGAAAGCGCTTTGACAATATCGAAAATCCGGAACTTTCAGGTAGCTTGAAATGGCAAATAGAAGAAAGAATAATAAGAAGCTGAAAATAACGATTACAGAACTTGCGGATCGGATTGGTATCACGCCCAGAACCATCATGCGGTGGGAACAAAGAGGCAAGATCCAAAAAGCCAAAAGAGACTGGCGCGGATGGCGCGTGTATTTGCCGGATGACGCGAAAACCATTCAACAATACTTTGAGGTGCTTCGAGAGACGAATTGACTTAATTGCTTTTGGCTGGTAAACTTATGTCAAATTTACCATCCAAAAAATCGAAGGAGATTATGATGAAGAATTGGAAAATTTTAGGTGTTTGTCTGCTTATCGCTCTGTTTGTCATTCCTCAGACGGCGTATGCACGGGACTTGAGAAAAGGTTCCGGCGGAGTGCAGTTTGCATCAGCGTCTTCAAATGACGGCGAATTTGAAGAAGTTAAAGTCGTAAAGAGAAAACGACATGAAAAAGCACTAGCCGTGGATTTTTTTACAGACAAAAACCCTTTTCCAAAAGATAAAAATGGCGTACGCATTGCGCTCGAGCCCGGAGCCATTCCGTATACCTTGGGTGTTGATGATGTGATCTCACTCCATGTCCGCATGCATGAGGACTTAAGCGGAGAGTATGTTGTTTCTCCCGAGGGGGCTGTTTTTATTCCTCTCTTAGGGGAAATTCGCGTGATCGATATGACGAAACAAGAAATAGCTGTTGTCCTGGAAAAAGCGCTTAAAGAATACATCATTGATGTGGAGATGACGGTTGCGATTACGGCTTATCGGAGTAAGTATATCTATGTGCTCGGCGAAGTTTTGTTTCCCGGCCGCATTCCAATGAAAGGTAATATTATCAGCTTAAGAGACGCGCTTGTTGATGCCGGATTGTTGACGGATGATGCCGCGAGTTGGAGAGCCACGATTATCCGTCCTTCGGACGTTAAACCCTATATCAAGCACGTCAACGTGAACAAACTTCTCTTTAGCGGAAATCTCAAATACGATTTTTATCTACAGCCAAACGATGTTGTTTATGTTCCTATGACAATATCCAAAACATTCAACAAGTATCTCGGACAAATACTGGCTCCGGGACAATCAGCTGAGTCTATCACAGACGTCATCAAGTCATTTAACGGCGTGAAGCTCTTTAAGGGCGGGGCCGGAGGCTTGGGAAGAGGCAGGTAATTAATGAGCACTTTTATTGATGAATTTAGAGACAAGGTCACACTCAAGGATTATGTAAGGATCATTTTTAAAAGAAAGGATCTCATTGTAATCCCCATTTTGAGCGTGTTTCTCATTTCGATGATCGGAAGCTTTTTTATGCCCAAGAAGTACAGGGCAACAACGATTATCAAAATCGAGCAAAAGTCTCAGGACTTAAACCCGCTGGACCGCGGGTCCGCGGACAAATCACGAAAATTTGTTCAGGACTTGCTCAAAACATTCCGCGAAGAACTCTTGAGCTATGCGAATCTGACAGTGGTTCTCAATCATCCCGATATCGATATGCTGCGTTCAGCCGGAAAAAGTGCCGCGGCGCAGGAAAACATTATCGAAGGTGTTCGTGCAAATATTTTAACGTCCGTTCGGGGGATGGATGTTATTCGTATCACGTATGAGGGAGAAGACCGGCATAAAGTATACAAAGTCGTGGATCAGCTTTCGACAAGATATATTGAAATGAGCCTAGAAAAACAAAAGTCCATGTATCAGTCCACCATCGGGTTTTTGCAGAAGCGCCTTCGGGATTCAGGCGATGAACTCGAGCTTGCTGAGAGGAAGCTGAGGAGATTTAAAGAAGAAAATCTCCTAAACCTTCCGGGTCAGGGCGGAACGATGATAAGTAAACTTTCTGAATCGCAATCGGCCTATATGCAGGTTCAAATGCTGATCGAGCAGGATGAAAGCGAACTGGATATGATTACCAGACAGCTTTCGGGCGAAGAGCCGGTTGTGATTTCTGAAACAACCAAATCGCTCAATCCTGTCATCGCGGACCTTAAACTTAAAAAGCATGAGCTGGGACTCTATCTTAACAATCTCCTTCTTCTGTATACGGAAAAACACCCCGAAGTGATTGAGACAAAGCGCGCGATTGAAACGATTTATACGCAATTGGATAAAGAGGAGATCCTTCTCACAAGCAATGAAACATCAGAGAACAATCCCATCTATCAGGCTCTCAAATTGAACAAACAGGAGATAGAACAGAATTTATCTAATATGAGAACACGCGGTGATCAGATTAAAAGGCTGGTTGATGGCTATCAGAGCCGTATTCAGGAAATGCCGGAAATTGAACAGGAATTTTTCAATCACGAAAGAAACTACAGAATCAGTCTCACTACATATGAAAGCATGAAAAAGCAGCTTGAAAGTAAGATATTGAGCCAGCAGATTGAATTGGCCGAGCAGGGAATCCGGTTCAATCGGATCGAACCCCCGCGTGTTCCGCAATTCCCCTTTAAGCCCAATCGCGTTAAGATCGGACTCCTTGGGCTCGCGATGGGAATCTTTTTGTCGGGGGCACTGATCATTCTCGCGGAATATTCGGATCATTCATTCAGATCGTATACGGATGCCAACGAACATTTAAAGATTCCCATTCTTGGATCGATTGCCGCAATCAAGACCGAGGCGGATCTTTATCATGAAAAGCGGGGTAATCGGCGAAAGTACATTTGGACATTCGCGTCATTTGTTGTGATTTTGATTTTATCAATACCGGTTATTATGATGGTAACGCATTAAGGCGGTAAACAGTAAACAGTGAACGGTAAACGGTTAAAAACAGTAAACAGTGAACGGTAAACGGTGAGCAGTGAATGGTAAACGGTTAAAAACAGTAAACAGTAAACAGTGAACGGTGAACGGTTAAAGCGCAAAGAAAA
>JADFSZ010000206.1 GCA_022560555.1 PVC group bacterium | reverse complement strand
CTATCGGTACAGTTACGGACCTATCCATAACAACCTATGCCAGCCGTTTAACTCCCCTTCTTAAAGCATTCAAAAAAGCAGGACTGGATCGAATCAATATCAGCCTTGACAGCATTTATTCCGATCGGTTCGAGCGTGTGACTTTGACTGGTTTTTATCATGAGGTTTTTCATACGGTTTTTAATACTCTTGAAGCGGGATTCCCCGTGAAGTTAAACATGGTGACTTTGAGGGGATTGACCGAAAAAGAAATTATCGATTTTGTAAGCCTGGCGGACAAATATCCGCTTGAAGTCAGATTTTTGGAATTCATGCCCTTATGCGGAACCGGATGGAAAAAAGAGGAGTTTTTGCCAATCAAAGATGTTCGATCCATTGTTATGGAACATTTTGATTTAACAGAAATTCCCCGCGAGGGGCATGCGGCCCAATCATTTTCGATCAGGAACGGCTCGGGTCGGGTAGGATTTATCGCGTCCTTAACCGAATCGTTTTGCAGGGACTGTTCACGCATTCGCCTGTCGTGCGATGGCCGCATTTTGCCCTGCCTCTTTTCCGACCGGCAGGTTTCTGTTAAAGAGCTCCTACAACAAAAAGCGCCGGACGAAGACATTATGAACGTTATCCAAGAGGCCGCGAAGATCAAACCGGCCGGCAATCAATTTCGTGATCGCCCCTTTGAAATGACCCATGACAGCGAACCTGTTTATGCGAAAGCTCCTTATATCAGAAAGATCGGAGGATAATACACAGTTCGGAGCAAAGAGTTCGGTGTTCGGAGAAAAACAACCAAAAGGAGTTGTGTTTGATTTTTTAATCTCCCAACTCCGAACCCAATACTCTGAACTATAAATTCCGGAGGAATTTATTATGAAATCTATTACAAATAAAATTGAAACACTACGAAAAGCCGTGGCACAGAGTTGTGTGATGGTTAAACCAGATAGTCTCGAGCGGCTCTTAGCCAACAATCTTCCCAAGAAGGATGTTCTGGCTGTGGCCAGAGTGGCGGGTGTTATGGCCGCGAAAAAAACGAGTGAACTTATACCCTATTGCCATCCCATCCCAATGGATTATGTCGAAATTGAGTACAATTTTGGCGAGGGATGTATCACAATCCAAGCCGCTGTCGAAGCGGTAAGTAAGACGGGGGTAGAGATGGAGGCCCTAATGGCCGTCTCGATAACAGCTCTCACGATTTATGACATGCTCAAACCTGTTGATAAAGATGTTATTATTCAGGATACGAAGTTGCTCTCAAAAACAGGAGGGAAAAGCGATTTTCAGGAAAAAATACCTGCCAGTTTTTCGGCCGCGGTGATTGTTACGTCCGACGGAACAGCTAAAGGCACCCGGGAAGATAAATCCGGAAAAATTATAAAAGAGCGACTAAAAAAATTTGGAATCAAGTCAACCTATACAGTGTTGCCGGATGAAAAAGATAAAATCGTGGCTAAGCTAAATGAATTATACCGTAATGGAGTACAGTTGATCCTGACAACAGGAGGAACAGGGTTAGGTCCTCGGGATGTTACGGTCGAAGCGACCAAAGAGATCATGGATCGTGAAATCACAGGCATCATGGAAGCGGCACGAACCTTTGGCCAAAAACGCACACCGTATGCCATGCTCTCTCGAGGAATCGTGGGCCAAAAAGGAAAAACACTCATTGTTAATCTTCCGGGATCCTCCAAAGGATGCGAAGAAACACTTGACGCGATCTTTCCCGCGATATTACATTCGTACAAGATGATGAGAGGGGAAGGACACACAAAATCACAAAACGCCGCTTACATGGGTACACGATAACTTTTAGATAGGATAGCATATGATCGATTTTTTTAAGAATCTTCATCCGGTTGCTCAAGCCCTCATTGCGACATTATTCACATGGGGCGTAACGGCCCTAGGCGCAGCGATTGTGGTTTTTACTAAAAATATCAGCCGCAAATTTCTTGATACCATGCTCGGATTTGCCGCGGGTGTGATGATTGCCGCCAGTTTTTGGTCTTTGCTAGCCCCATCCATTGCCCTGGCGAGCGAGATGGGACTTCCCTCTTGGCTGCCTGCCACAGTGGGGTTTCTCTCAGGGGGAATTTTTTTACGGCTGATTGATAAGGTTCTTCCTCACCTTCATCCAGGTTTTTCTAAGGCTGAAGGAGTGAAAACATCTTGGCAGAAGACAACATTGCTGGTATTGGCCATTACGCTTCATAATATACCTGAAGGCCTGGCTGTGGGAATGGCTTTTGGGGCTGTTGCGGCAGGATTCGAATCAGCGACACTTGGCGCGGCCGTCGCTTTGGCCATCGGAATCGGTCTGCAAAATTTTCCGGAGGGGATGGCTGTATCTCTTCCTTTGAGGAGGCAAGGAATGTCTCGTGCGAAATGTCTGTGGTATGGTC
>JADFSZ010000040.1 GCA_022560555.1 PVC group bacterium | reverse complement strand
CCGGGCTCAGGAACGGACGTGGATGCCCGGAGGATATGACATTGATGGCAACTACCATCCGGGATATTACACCTACCGGGAAGTGATCCGCTAAACACTTACCAATGTTCTATTGGCTTAGGGCGATCCGGAATGGATACACTCTAAGCTTTTTTATTTTAAACAGTTAAAATTTGATACATTCTCCCTCTGATCTCAAAAATTTCCCTGATGAGAGACCTCCGCGTTTTGTTTGCAAAATTGAGCCGTCTCGCTATAATGGTTCCTTCTCTCACGTATATACCGCCAAGGGATTAAGATCGATGAAAGAAAAACCGAAATTTTGGAAAAGAGTTTTTCAAGGAATCAAAAAAAATATTATTACGGGAATCATTGTGCTGATTCCGTTCGGCGCGACGATTATCGTTGTGAAATTTATTTTTAATTTTTTGAATGGATTGAGTCCTATCATTCATCAGTATGTGAATATTCCGATTCCGGGAATCGGTGTGATCGTTATGCTGCTCCTTCTTGGGTTGGCCGGAATGATTACGAGGAATGTTATCGGGAAATCTTTTTTGAGCTACTTTGAGCGTATGATTTATCGGGCTCCGATTGTCGGGACGATATACCGCTCATCGAAGCAGCTTATGACCACCTTTTCTCCGGAGGACACAATTACGTATAAAAAAGTTGTCCTGATTGAATATCCTCATCCCGGCTTGAGGGTGGTTGCGTTTGTTACAGGGAGCTCCGAAGATTCCAAAGGGAATAAATATTATCAAGTATTTGTGCCCACAACGCCTAATCCGACAAGCGGCATGATGGAGATTGTCCCGCAGGAAAAAGTCATCCTGACGAATTGGTCTGTTGAAGAAGCCGTGAAAATGGTTGTGTCCGGAGGAATCCTTGTCCCCGAGAAAAAATTTGATGAATAACACTTTATGAAAAATAGTCATTATGTCTAAAGCCCGGGTGGATTTCTTAAAAAAAGTTTCTATTTTCGAAGGCCTGACCGATAAAGATATTGAGAAGGTCGAGTCCATTTGTAAAACGAGTGAGAAAAAAGAAAATGACATTGTGTTCATTGAGCAAAGTATAGGAAAAGAGCTGTATATTGTTCTGGAGGGAGAAGTCGCGATACAGATTGAGCTCATTTCCCCCGAAGAGTTTGTGCCGATCAGAAAGATGTGTCCGGGAGATGTTTTCGGAGAACTTGCGTTAATTGATACCGGGGCGCGATCGGCAACGGCGCGATGCTCCAAAGCCTCGAAATTCATTATCATTGAACGTGAGGAGTTCTTGACATTATTGGAAGCGGATCATCGATTCGGGTATATTGTGATGCGCAATCTGGCTCGTTTGGTGTGCGGGCGTATACGACAAACCAATCAACGGCTTTTAGATAACGTGAGTTGGGGGCTGGTGTAGATATTGCCATTAACCACAGAGAACACGGAGATCACAGAGAAATTCAAGGTTCATTAAACCCCAAAAAAATTTCAAAAAATAAAAAATTGCAATTGTAAAAGCAAAGAATTGAATTCAATATTATTTGAGGCATTTCGAGTTTTTCCGAAAGAAAATATTTTGAATGCTTTTCTTTGTGTGCTCTGTGAACTCTGTGGTGGAAAATCTTTGGATCGCGGCGGAAACGCCGCATTTTTGTTTCAAGGAGTGAGAAACAATGAAGATCATGACCGTTTTAGGAGCTCGGCCGCAATTTATCAAAGCTTCGGCTGTTTCCGGTTTGATCCGAAAACAGCATTCGGAATGTCTTGTTCATACCGGACAACATTTTGATTTTAATATGTCCGAATTATTTTTTCGTGAATTGAATATTCCCCGTCCGGATTATGATCTTGGGATCTCCGGGGGGACTCATGCCGAACAAGTCGGTTTCATGGTTCGGAAGCTGGATAAAGTGATGCAGGAAGAGAAGCCTGATGCCGTGTTGGTGTACGGAGATACCAATTCGACGCTGGCCGGAGCTCTTGTTGCCAGTCAAAATAAAATTCCGGTGATCCATGTGGAAGCGGGTCTTCGATCTTTTGATCGAAGTATGCCCGAAGAAGTAAATCGCATTCTTGTTGATTGTGTCTCCACGCTTCTTTTTGCTCCGACAGCTCAAGCCGTTAAAAACTTAGAACAGGAAGGATTTTCAAAGAAAACCCATCTTGTCGGGGATGTGATGTATGACATTTTTTGCCGGTTTGAACCTGTTGTCCGTGAACGTAAGCCCGTCATAATCCATCAGTGGGGGCTCAAAGAAAAAGGATACTCCGTTCTTACGATCCATCGCCAAGGAAATGTTGACAAACGCAAGAACCTGCGCAATATTCTTGAAGGCTTATCTCAGTCAGGCGAAATGTTTGTATTTCCCGTGCATCCGCGGACAAAAAATATTCTTAGTGAAATCATTTTTGATAACGTTTTAAAGGAGTTTGGCCCGAGACTTCGACGCATCGATCCCTTAGGGTACATTGATTTTATGGCTCTGGTATCCGGAGGGAAAATGGTTGTGACGGATTCCGGAGGCCTGCAAAAGGAAGCTTATATGCTTGGTGTGCCGTGTTTAACTCTTCGGGATTCAACGGAATGGGTCGAAACCATAAAAACGAAGTGGAATCGACTGGTCCCGGTGGAAACGGATCAAATTCGCATGAGCGTCAAAAACGTGAAAAAAGGCAAAAGGTTTTCCCGGCTTTACGGGGACGCAAATGCCGCCGAGAAAATTGTCAATGTGATTACGGAAACATTTTGTCATGAAAACACTTATTATTAAATACAGCTCGCTTGGAGATGTTATCCAGGCGACGCCGCTTGCAAAAATCATTAAGGAGAGAAACGGCGAAGAGACCGTCTCCTGGCTGGTTGAGCCTCAATATGAAGTGTTCTTGAAAGGGAACCCGTCGATTGATAAAATATTTTTGCTGCGCAAACCTAAAAAGCAGCCGCCGGTTTTATGGTTGAAAAATTTTATTCACCTCATTCGTCAGCTTCGGGGCGAACGGTTTGATCGTGTGATTGATGCCCAAGGATTGTTTTTGTCGGGACTCATTGCCTTTTTGAGCGGGGCTAAAGAGCGTGTCGGTTTTTCGAATGCCCGGGAAGGCGCCCCCAAGTTTTACACCCGAAAAGTTGATGTGTCCGCTCGTCCGATCAATGCCGCAAAGCGATACGGGCTCTTGGTTTCGGACGCGGCCCCGGATAAACTGCCTTTTTATATCCCGCGGCAAAATAATTGGGAAGGCCTGGAAAAGAAGCTTTTGATGGAGGGTTGTCAAAAAGGGAAAGACATTATATTATTGTGCCCGACTTCACGGTGGGTGACCAAAAATTGGCCCATTCAATCTTTTATCGAACTGGCCCATCGAATTGTGGCTCTTGTGTCACATAAGGTCATATTTGTCGGGGCCCCGGAAGATCAACATATTCAGCATCTTCTTGATGATGGGATGGGGAAAAAGACCGTGAATTTTTTGGGCTCCAAAGCGTTGAAGATGGAAGAGCTCATAACTCTTGTATCCAAATCCCGGCTTTTTGTCACGAATGATTCGGGCCCGATGCATTTAGCTGCCGCTTTGGGCACCCCCATAGTAGCTTTATTCGGCCCGACGTCAGATGAATTGACCGGTCCGAATACGGATCAATGCCGGATCGTAAAAACGAATGTTGAGTGCCGGCCCTGTTTTAAGAAGGTATGTCCGATTCAAACCCATGACTGTATGAAGAAATTGAGTGTGGATGATGTTTTCAAAGCGTGTGAAATTTTTCTTAACAATTAAGATTTGCTGCCTTCTCGGCATGGCCTGTGTTTTTTCAAATGCTTTTGCGGAGGCTCCGGATAGGCCTTCGGCCATAGACTTTTTGCATCCGGGAGAGGTTCTGCTTTATGATGTGTATTGGTCGGGAATTCCGTGCGGTGAGATTAAGATGGAAATTCTTGATATGATCGAGTATGAGGGAAAGGAAGCGTTTCATTTTGTTCTCACGGCCGAATCGAACCGGTTTTTGTCCGTATTTTATGAGGTTCGGGATCGAATTGAATCAATCGCGGACGCGAAAGAATTATACTCTTTAAGATATGAAAAGCGCCTTCGGGAAGGACATTATGAGAAAGACCAGGTTGTGACGTATAATCCCGAAATGGGGACTGCCAAATATGTTGAAAAATCCGGTGAAGAAGAAATTCAGGTTATGGAAAAGTCCAAAGATACCCTGTCCAGCTTTTATTTGTTTCGAATGGTGGATCTCGAAATAGGAACTCATGTGGATTTTTATGTCGATTCGAATAAAAAGCACTATAAATTACGAGTTCATGCCAAAGAAAAAGAAGAAATTGAAATTCGCAACCGGGGTGTTTTTGACACCATCCGTGTGGAAGTGGACGTGGAAAAAATTGTTCCCAACGGTGATAATGAGATCACCAAAAACGGGATTGTCCTGTGGATGTCCAATGATGAAAAACGTGTTCCTGTCCGTATTCGAACTCAGGTGTTTCTCGGTGAAATCGACATGCTCTTAAAACCGGGTACCTTGGATCAGAAAACCATTAGCACCTCCCCATCAAAAAAATCCACCAAAAAACGGTCTCGCATTTAACTTTTATTAACGATTTTTTGTTGGCCTGATTTTTTACTTGCGGCTGCGTTCAGAACCGATAAACAAGCAGGCAATACCGTAAGCGAGGCGACTAATATTGCGCCGATGGAGATACACATTAAGAGGCCGATGCTTGCCAGGCCGCGATGATGGGCGATATTCAACGACGCGAAACCTGCCATTGTGGTGAGACACGAAATCAAGACACATCGCCCCGTGCTGCCCTGAAAAATAGAGCGCCACCGGGATTCGTGAAACCGGTGAACAATATGAATCCCGTTATCAATGCCGACGCCGATTACAAGAGGTAAAACCATAATGTTTGCCGGATTGAGCGGGATATTGAACAGCGACATCATCCCGACACTCCATGAAAGTCCGAACAGGAGAGGGAAAAAAGCCAACGCTGTTAGAAGGAAAGATCGAAACTGTAAAAAGACAATCACAAAAATCGCCAACCCGGCCCAGATGGCTGTTTGGCGAAAACCCCGCATAATGATCCGAATAAAGTCATAATTGAGAACGGGGGTTCCGATCGTATCCGGATCGACAGTTCTTATCTGCAGAACAAAGTCTTCCAAATTTTCCCGCTCCCAAATATTCGTATTGGGATAAACCTCTAAAATAATGCTCCCGTCACGACTAAAATACCTGTTTTGAAGAGATTCCGGAAGGTCCTTAATCTCCAGGGGAGTGTCGGATTGATTCTGAAGGAAGCTGAGTTGGTCTTCTATCCATTTGCCGCGAACATTGTTTAACGTGTTCAATTTTGTTTCGGCTAAGGAGTCGAGTTCAACGCGTGTTTTAAGTGTCTGAACCTGTCTTGAAAGATTTTGCAGGATCAGTGCCTCTTTGTGCGAAAGATCATCCCCGTGATTCAGGATCAGTTTTATTCTCTTTGTGAGTTTTTGAAGGGTTTTCTTCAGAAATGTCATTTTGACCGGATATTGGTTTTGAAAAGCTTTGATCGCGGGATCATGCGCGAGAGAACGGATATTCTTGATCAAAGGCGTTTTTTCGTTTAGTTGATCCGGGAAAAGCTCATAAAGATTGATTACGTCACGAACAACGGATAAATTCTTGAATTTGTCTGTTTTGCTTTTGGCTTCCGCTTTGTTTTTTGCTTTGGCTACGGCAAACATCGTGCTGGACGCGTTCTCTTGGGCGAGGATGTGCTCATATTTCACAGAATCAAGAGAAGCGTCCTGAAGATTGAGCAGATTGTAATCAATTTTGACGTTTTGGGCCTGTCGAAGGCCCCAGCCAAAAAGGACGATCCCAAGAATAAGGATAACGCAAGCCCCCCAGACCAAAGAAGGTTTTTGTTTTGGTGACGTGTGAAATTCAAGAACCAATTTTTGAGGATGTTGCAGGGATTTATGTTTTTTATGGGTCCATTTGTCTAAAAGACATAAGCCGGAAGGCATGAAAATCAGCATGACAAGCGCTATCAGGAGAATACCTCCGCCCGTAATAATGCCTAACTCCTGAATGCCCCGAAAATCGGAAATCATCATACAAAAAAATGCCACTGAAGTTGTGATCGCGCCTTCAGTCACGCCCACACCTGTTTTTGACAGGGCGACCTCTATGGATTGTTGAAACGATTTGTTGTGAATGTAACGCTCTTCCTGAAAACGCCCTAAGAGATGGATGCCGTAATCAATCCCGAGGCCTAAGAGCATGCTGACAAAGGCGACCGTCAAAATATTTAAATGTCCAATCGCGAGTGTCGCCCATCCAAGAGATAAAATAATCGCCATGACAAGGAATACCGTGACAAGAAGAGGTTTTAAAATCTCACGGAAGCCAATAATAAATATGAGAATGATCACTACGAAAGAAATCACGGCGGCTTTGGTCCCGTCTGACCGGCTGAGACGAATTTCATCGCTGTCCAAAATAGGCTCTCCGGTGAGGCCGATGTCGACATCGGGGAATTTTAAGTGGGCCTCCGTTATGATCGCTTGTAAGGTTTCGATGGGGTTCTTAAACGGATCGAAACCCTTGTCTTGAGCGATGGGAGAAGTGAGAAGTAAATAGATGCGTCCGTCAGACAGTGTGTTGTATTGGGTCTTGGCCAGGTCCTTGGGCAATTCCGGAGAAGAAAAGAATGAGGCATCTAAATCATTTGACGGGAAAAATGTTTTTGGAGGCGGGGTAAAGTTTTCTCGCTTTAAGTAGTTGTTGACGTGCCCCAAGTAACGGCCGAATCCATCAAGATCTTTCCATTCTTGGGGATTAATGCCTTTTTTCTTTAGTTTAGTCAGGTCGAATCCAACTGAAATGCTGTAGAGCCAATCTTCTAATTGGATGGACGTGTTCGGCAAGGGGCTCAGGTTTTTTAAATCGTAGAGTGTTTCTTCAATCTTTTTGATTTTTTCTAAATCGGCATACTGGAGTTCCCGGCCTTTGAGGAAGTCAAAGGAAACTTTATAGAAGATACCCTCATAAAGACTCGGATACTCATTAAGCGCCGTCGCGATAAATTCGATGACTTGTTGGTTGACGCCCGGGTGAGGTGATTGTGCCATCACAACGAGAGCTTCGCTTGGGCGGAAATCCTCTAAATAGGCCCGATACAGTTTGGAAGCCGGATATGTCGGGTCTGAGAGATCCGCGCGTGAGGTTTTGAACGTGAGATTTTTACCTGTGTATATCAGGCACACGATGACTAAAAAGAGACTCACAAGGAGCATACGCCAGGGGAAAAGGGTTATTTTTTTGGCTAGTTTTTTGTAAAATGTGCTTAAAAGACTCTGCGTGCTCATAATGGTTCCTTGCGACCTAAGATACCATTTTTTAGGCGTAAGAGCAATAAAAGCTTTAATATACTTATAATAAAGATATTAGGTATAATAGATTTCTTTATATACACTTACAATAAACTTATACTAAATTTTGGATTGAAACTCAGGGGCTTTCTTCGGCAAAATGGATTGACAAGTGCATCCGTTTCCGTATAATAGCCCTACTTGAAATCGATGGCAAGCATGCCTTGCAATCGAGATGTGGGAAACGATAGAAGCTTGGTCGTTGGAACTTTGTCTTAGACACAGGTGGGTGGACAAATCTTGACCAAAGAAGGGGGGGGGTAAAACATTTCTCAATAACGCCGAAGGGCCTTGGTCGGTGCTTCACACGTGTTTAATATATACAAATAAAAAAAATACGCTCTTTGCAAGAGAACAACACTCCTAAAACGTTGTCAAGAGACGGATGATCTGTCTCGAATCTTGCAGAGAATTTGAATATAAAATCTAAGGAGTACATATGAAGAAATTAGCGATTCTAGGAGCCTTGGTGTTGGTTGTGGCTATGTGTAGCGCAGCTTACGCTGAAGTTCAAAATGTGAAAGTTGGCGGTGATATCCGCACAGCTTATCGCCTAAGAAACAACTACGACCTGGATCGTGCTAACGCCAGCGGCACGCCTTCTTTAAACGCTATTCAGGGAGATACGGATCAATGGATTGAAACACGGGCTCGTATCTATGTCCAGGCTGACCTCACAGACAATGTGCGTGCGATGATTCGTATCATTGCTGACTTTGTTTGGGGTATTGATGTTGCTTCCAATAACGTTGACGGTGTCAGCAACGTAGGTGGGTCATCGGCGCTGGATAGGGATGGTGAAGATTATAATGTCGAAATCGATCTTGCGTGGGTGGAAATCAGTGAATTCTGGTTTTCCTATCTCACCATGATTATCGGCCGTCAGGAACTTCACTATGGCAACGAATTCATTATCGGGGATAACGTAGGTAACGCGAGTGATACCGATAGCGATGAATTGGATCGCAAATTGGCGTTCAACGCGACCCGTTATATCCTGGACTTCGATCCTCTCACAATCGACATTGTGTTCGCGATGATTGAAGAGGAAAGAATGTCTATAGGCTTATCCGGTGAAGATGAATGGATCATCGGTACAAACGTAAACTATATTTTCTCTAACGACTGGATTGGTGAAGCCTATGTCTGGTACCAGAATAGAGGAAATGTGGGTTTTGCGACTGGCGCTAACAGTGAATTCAACGAACTGACAAGCCGTCTTGGTGATGGTGGGTCCGCGGGGAATAACAACAACCAGGAATCCTCCTTCGACCGCCAGATTGTGACGCTTGGCGTACGGGCTGAAGGCTCTATTTATCCGATTGATGAAAATCTGTACTTCAACGGTGAAATTGCTTATCAGGTCGGTGACTGGAACGATGATGCTGTGGCACAGATAGGCCCTGTTGGTGGAATAGTTTACAGGAATGATGACCAAAGCGCTTTGGCGGCTCAAGTGAGTCTCGACTACACGTGGGACAATCCTTATCAGCCGAACTTTGGTCTGCAGTACACGTTCTATGAAGGTCATGAATTCAATGACGTGACAGGAAAGCATAACGGTTGGGATCCGATGTATGAACATCAGACCCAAGGAATCATTTATGACAACATTGCCGGCGGTCCGAACATGGGTGCTGCCAGTAACGGTCACATCATAAATGCATTCTTCTCATTCATGCCGACCGAAGTACTCACCATTGCGGTTGACTACTATCACTTCTGGCTGGATGAACCCCTGTCCAACGATGTTGCACGTCTCTATCAGACAGATACGGGTCTGTATTATGCCTATACAGATGATGAGGATATGGGCGATGAGATCGACGTCGTACTGATCTATGACTACACGGAAGATGTTCAGTTCCAGTGGCGTGGAGCTGCCTACTTTCCGGGCTCAGCGGTTGCCAGTGGTCTCGGCGACAGTAACAATGATGAAGCGTATTACTTCGAATACAGCGTCAATGTTGCGTTCTAAGTAACGATCTAAAAAGCAGTCTAAAAGCCTCCGGATTTTTCCGGAGGCTTTTTTTATGTTTTGTCATGTGAAGCGTTTACATCAAAAAACGCTTATGGTAGACTCTCATGCGATAAGGATAAAAAATGTTCGATATCGAATTTTGTATGTATAACAATGCTGAATGATGCGCAAAAAATATGATTCAAATAATTGGTCCGTTAATAAATTTGTACTATTATTGAGCTGCTTATTGTTGCTGTTTTGTGTGATTAGCCGATTTGTTTTTGTGGCAAAATCTGACGTCGGCTTAATCTATGATGCCAAGCGTTTGACGTTGTTAGCAAACAATATATTGAATGGAAATGGATTTGTTTATGATGCGGGTATTCCAAGAGCCTCACGGGCTCCTCTTTATCCGTTATTTCTTGCGGGTATGGGGAAATTGTTCGGACCAGATCATCAGTTGGTTCGATATGCCGAAGCGCTTATCAACTCCTTGCTACTTATTGTAATATACCAAATCGGGAAAAGCTTGTGTAGTCGTTCGGTTGGCTTAATTTCTGCTATTATTTATGGCCTTTCGTCAATAACTTATTTTTCGACGGTCACAATATTAACAGAAAACCTCACAACTTTTCTGTTCTTTACCGGATTTATGGTGATATTTAAAAATGATTTAATTAACTCTAGAAACAAGTTATTGTTTGTATTGGGATGGATACTTATTATGCTCTCATGCCTAGCAAGACCAAATAACGTGGCATTCATTCCTTTTTATGTGCTGTACCTCATCTTTCGCGAAAGGCGGATATGGGTCAAAAAATCTGTATATGTCATTTGTATCGGTCTTTTAGTTTTAAGCCCATGGACAATGAGAAACTATAAGATATACAATAAAATTATTCCCATAACTTCTAGTGGGCCGGGTAATATTTTTATCGGCAACTATTTTGATGTTGGGGGGCGTAGATATGATATTGAGAAAAAAGGACTTCCCGCACCTCTGGTTTCAGAAATAAGCGGGTATTTGAAGTATGATTCCGATGAAGAATTATATGAACCATATGTTTCGGATTTTTACTGGAAACATATAAAGACTAAGTTGACCTCCCATCCGGTTGATTCGCTTATGTATATTGTCAAGAAAATGTCCTTGGCATTTCTTCCGTACGATGATTGGTATGACTGGTATAAAAAGTTGGGAATAGATGAGAGACATTTCGAATACTTTTTCCCTCTAAAGATGCTTTCTTACAAAATATTATTTTTGCCGTTTGTCACCGGGATCGTATTAGCACTGCGAGCAAAGTATAACGCGCTCCTGATTTTGTATCTTGCATCTCAGATATTTTTAATTGGACTCGTGTTTTATGACGGTCCGCGATATCGGATAATCTTTTATCCTGTTGTTGCTATTTATGCGGGTATATTGGTTGACTTTATATTGAGAAAGATTAAGTTGATTAGGAGAACTAAAGAAGCTGTTTAACCGCGCGCTTAACACCATCGGGGATGAGAGGCTTTTTAAAATATCGCTCCGAATTCTAACCGGGTTAGCGCGGATGTGATGTTTTATGAGTTTAAAATGTCTTTTGATACCAACTCTAAGAAAATAACCGTCGGAATTTTTGCCCATCCCGTGAGCCATTCGGCTTCACCGGCCATGCACAACCGTGCGTTTAAAAAACTAGGTTTAAATTATACCTACGAGGCCTTTGATGTTCCGCCGGACAAATTAACGGACGCGATCCAAGACATTCGAAATCGGAATTTGCGCGGTGTCAACCTTACAATTCCGCATAAAGAAAAGGTCCTTCCCTTTTTGGATGAGATTAGTGAGGATGCGAAGAACATTGGCGCGGTAAATACCATTTTGCATGATGAG
>JADFSZ010000205.1 GCA_022560555.1 PVC group bacterium | reverse complement strand
AAATTTTCACATAATTCCCTAATGTTAGTATAATTCCGGATAGTATTATTGTCAAAGCTTATATAAAATATAAATTTAAATTGACATAGAGCTTTTCTTATATTATATTTAAAGTGGACGAAATTTTCAGAATTTGAAAAAATGATGACAAAAAAACTAATAATTTTCACGTTACTTTTCCTCGCGTTTACTTTTGATGCCCGGAATGTCTTTGCCCAAAGGGACAGAGAGGAACTCGACAGCTATCTTCCCCAAAAGAGCTCTTCTCCAACTCAAGATAAATCTTCTCTTAAAGAAAAGCTGCGCGCAAAAGCTAAAGAAAAGAATAAAGAAAAAGACAGTGAAATAAAAATCATTCCCATTATTGATATTTCGGTCTTAGGAACGTTCTCTCAGGTGATTGATTCCGAAGAATTTTTCGGCATCGATGCCAATATTCTTTTCGCCCCCACAGTCAAATTTGACGATCAAAACTTTTTGATACCTCTTTACACCGCGACATATTCCGAACTTCGTCAAATTGTCGGGGAGGAGGAGGGAGGGCTCTTGGTCGATAGACTTTCCAATCATAATTTGACCCTTGAATTCAAACATATCGCTTCTCCCGAATGGACCTATCGCATAAAAGCCCTGGGACGCGTTAGCCTTCGAAAAGAAGAGGATATAGGCTGGGGCGATGGATTGTATGACTATTGGGATTTGGGTGGAGGTGGAAGTGTTGAATATTTTTTCGACAACACCAATGAACTCAAACAATCCCTTACGATAGGAAGCGAGTGGTATTTTAGAAACTACCCGAATTTTATATCCCTCGCAAGCTTAGCGTCCGTCACGGATATTGAGCGTCATGAAAAAAATTATATTGGGACCAAACCGACGTTTCGTTATATGTATAAAAAACCCCGTTTTTCCGTCATATTTTCTTACAGCCCTCTTTATAAATTGTACGTCGACAAAAAAACCATCAATATTGACGGAGTTTTGACAGACCATAAACGAAAAGACTGGCTCCATTACGGAAGCATTGACACCACTTGGTTTCCTGAGGAAAGTCGCTTTATTTACAATCTTGTGCTTACAACTATCATTAATGACAGCAATCAGGGGTATTACGACGCGAATGGCACTCCCTTTGATTTAACGGATGATACATTCACGCCTCAATATTATGATTATTGGAGTTTGATTGTTAACCCTAATATCATATATCCGATTAAATTGGAGAATGGGCACAATTTTATTTTTAAATTCGGGTATGCGTATATGATCAGGAGCTACGATGACAGACAAGTTCAGTTGGCGGATGCAACCTATACTAATAATGATCAGCTCGATGAAAGCCATACCATCAAAGGACAAATTACGTATCCTCTATCGGACAACTTCAGTGTGATCGGAAGCGCCAATTTCACCCTCGCGAAATCCAATCAGGAGTTTGAAACATTCTACCGCTACACCTACCGTTCTTTTTACGCCACAGCCGGCGTTAGATACAGCTACTAATGAATGAACTTAATGTTGAGATTTTTTCTGCGGATCATCAATTCCTCTATTTTGAATAATATCCAGCTGAACATCTTTTCGAATAGCTTCGGCGTCTTCTTTTATTTGTTCAATATCTTTACGGACCTCTTGCCGGACATCAGCTTCTTCAGGGATTTTTTCTTGAACCTTTTTATGTTTGTACCGGTGGCGCCATGAATCTCGAACGTCATCATGCACATCGAGAGGAGGGTTCACCTGCCCATCAGGATGAGCAATACCCCACTGTCCGGCATTCACAAGAAACGATGAAGTCAAATCAAGATTTCCGAACAAAACAGTCCCGGTTTCAACCAAAATTTCCGTGATCATTTCCGCCAGATCACCCGCATAAGCGTTCTTGATAATCCCAAATTTTGAGGCCTGTTCTTTGGCCGGATACACTTTTAAATAAAATTGCGTTCCCCGGACGCCGGCAATGGCTGATGGTGTTTTGACACGAAACGGCTCCGCCTTTTGACTCGTCTTTTTAACACGGCTCAACATTTCCCCAATATTTAATGTGACATGAACCTCACGGATACGTTTTCCTTTTTTAATCACATCATCAATTCTAAATTCCGTTGATTCTCTCAAATACACCTCTGTTTTATTTTTGAAGGAAATCGTCGCCAGAGACGATTCTCCCGTACGAATTTGATCCCCCGCCTCAAGACCCTGTTGCAGACGAGCCGAAACCCACACGGCACTATCCCTATCCCGGACTTCAACACGCCCTTCGATCTCCACGAGAGACGCGTCCTCGGCATAAACGGATGTACCGGGTAATCCCCACGAAAAAATCATCGCGAACGAAAATGCTAACAAAACCAAGTTCTTAGGCAGTTTATTCATTTTTATTTTCTCCTTCCAAGTAGGCGCAAAATAATTTTTCAATTTCTCCG
>JADFSZ010000039.1 GCA_022560555.1 PVC group bacterium | reverse complement strand
TTATTGTTCTCTTCGCTTTCAGTGTCTTGGTCTTTTTGTTCTTCCCCCTTTGTTTCTTCAAGCACGGGATTTTCGACCATCTCCTGTTCGACGAGGGATTTGAGTTCCATGAGAGGGAGTTGAAGCAGATAGATGGCTTGCTGCATCTGCGGGCTGAGAATAAGTTTCTGCGTTTGCTTTTGAACAAGCCTCATTTCGAGGGGCATGATGTCTTCCTATGAACAATTTTAAAATTTTATGCCAAAAAGAAGAAGCCCTTATAGAATACAGATGAAGCGGGGTATCTGTCAAGGTTATTTCTTGGAGCAGGATTTGATGCAAGTGCTTTATGAAATTACGGTTGACAAAAATTCTTCTTGTGTGATACACTAAATGCTTTCTTAAACGTCGCAAAGAAGGAGAATTCCATGAGCTTACGTTTCATCGAATCACTTACATACCCATTTTCCGATGAACGCTGGTGGAAGAAATTTTTAATTGGCTGGCTTGTGAATGCTGTTCCTTTTTTAAATTTTGCCGCTACAGGTTATGTGGCCAAAATTTATAGAAACCGTATTCAAAAAAGTGAAGAGTCGCTGCCGGAATGGGATGATTGGATTCTTTTTTTGAAGCATGGAGTTATGATATTTGCCGTTGTTTGCTGCTACATTATTGTTCCAGGAACTGTGTTAAGCTGGCTTTTTCCTACATGGACGACCATTGCCGGATTAATTATCATCGGGATGTGTTTTTTGCTTCCGATGAGTATCGGGAATTTCGTTCTCCAATATCGTTTTAAGGATGCTTTTGATTTCAAACAGATCATTCAGAGAATTAAAAGCGTTTTTCAAGAGTACGTCATTGTTTTTTTTATTGTGCTTGGTTTTGGGACTTTTATGTATGTATTTCTCAGGCAATGGCAGCTTCGTAGAGATCCTTTTAGCTGGATTCTTTTGTCGGGTATCCACTTTTATGTTCAGTTGGTCCTTTTTAAAATTTTTGGGGATGTATTTCCTGTTCAAAAGGGTGATCTTGCACGTGCCGATCAAGCAGATTCGATAGAAGAAGATTCATAGATAAAAAAGTCTTGCGGCGGCGTAGCTTGCCGAAGGGATTCTTCGAAGGAAAGCCTCATTCGGCATTAGAGCAGGAAATCAAATCTCTTTTAATAGAATATACAAATTTCGAAATCTATGGTTTTGGCGGCGTAGCTCAGTTGGTTAGAGCAGAGGAATCATAATCCTCGTGTCCGGGGTTCGAATCCCTGCGCCGCCATTTTTCTTGCCCTGAAATTTTGTGGGTGTATTAAGGTGTACCTATGATCCGTAACATTCCTGATCCAATTAAGTTTCTCTTCATCATACTTCTTGTCATAGCCGTTTATTTTCCCGCGATGTCGTCGGGATTCATATGGAACGACGATACGTTTCTTTACCAGAATTCCCTGATCCATCGTTCCGATGGCCTGATCAAATTTTGGACCTCCACCGAAGCGCCCGATTATTTTCCTCTTGTCTCAACATCACTTTGGTTTGAATGGAGGTTGTGGGGTCTTAACGCGACGGGATATCATATTACCAACATTATTCTGCATCTTTTGAGCGTATATATTTTATGGCAACTGCTTTTGCTTCTCAATTTTAAAGGGGCGTGGTTTGCGGCCCTCATCTTTGCCGTTCATCCCGTAAATGTTGAATCGGTAGCATGGATCACGGAGCGAAAAAACACGCTCACGATGGTTTTTTATCTTTTAAGTCTTACCTGTTTTGTGAAATGGGATAAAAGACATGATTCAAAAAAATATTATTGGTCTCTTCTTTTCTTTGTTATGGCTCTTCTTTGCAAGACGGCTGTGGTTGGAGTCCCGATTTTGCTGGGATTTTATTTTTACTTTCAAAACGGAAATATAAAATTTAAGCAGATATTGAGACTCGTTCCTTTCTTTTTGGTCTCCCTTGTTTTTGGCTTCATTACTATCTGGTTTCAGCACCATCGCGCGATAGGCGAAGCCATTATCCGAACGGATTCCCTGTTGACGCGGGCTCTGGGAGCGGGCTGGGCTTTTTGGTTTTATCTTTATAAGCTGGTATGGCCTTCCGATTTGATTTTTATTTATCCTAGATGGAATATTGATTCAAGTCGATTGATATCGTATATCCCGATCCTTTCCATGCTGATCGGAGGAATCTTTTTGTGGAGAAAACGCCGCTCTTGGGGGCGCCCCATGCTGTGCGGGTTTGGGTACTTTTTCATTATGATTCTTCCCGTTTTAGGTTTTGTGAATATTTATTTTATGAGGTTTTCATTCGTGGCTGATCATTGGCAGTACTTTGCGATGATTGGAGCGGTGGTCTTGGTCGTGTACTTTATTGAGACCATCATTATGAAATATAAGGAGTCTCGTGTTTGGGTCTATGGGTTCATGGGGTTATCTGTTGTGGTGTTGAGCCTGTTGACATTTCAACAATCCCAAATTTACAAAAGCGAAAAGACCTTATGGGCGGACACAATAGATAAAAATCCAAAATCCTGGATGGCGTACAATAGTCTCGGGCTTGTTTACCTTGAAGAAGGTAATAATCAAGAAGCCGAAAAGAATTATCTTCAGGCTCTCCGTCTAAAGCCCGAATATCCGAGAGCATTGACCAATATGGGGAATCTCCTTATGCGCAAAGGGGATGCCGAACGAGCGGTCGAATACTATCAAAAAGTTTTCGAACTGATCCCTGATCATCCCGAAACATATGTGCATCTAGGAAATGTCATGATGCAAGCGGGTCAATATGATCAAGCTTTACAGTATTATGAATCGGCCTACCAACATCAAAAAAATGACGCAAATATTTTAACAAGTTTGGGCAATGCGTGGATCACATTGGGAGAATTCGAAAAGGGATTTGATTATTACGAAAAAGCCATTTTGCTTGATCCTAATAATGCTCTTTGTCACGTGAATTATGGCGCAAGTTTGTTGCGATTCGGAAAGTCACGAGAAGGTGTCTTTCACTATTTACGTGCTATTGAGATTGATCCAACTCCAGGGGCTTTTATGGGTCTCGCGACGGCAATGATTTTGGAAAAAGATTATCTAAGCGCGATTAAGTATTTTCGAAAGGCTCTTGGTCTTGACCCCGCTCATTTCACGGCTCGGCTCGGCTTAGCCGATTCTCTCACTTTAACGGAACAGTTTGGAGATGCACTAGAACAATATCGCTATTTGATCAATCTGAATCCAGCTCAACCCCAAGTTCTTAATAATTTGGGGAATCTTTATGTCCGGATGGGGCTTTTTGACGCGGCGATTGATCAGTTCGAGAATGCACTTGAAATCGACATAAATTATTCAAAGGCCCGGCAGAATCTTACGGCGACTCTGAAACTAAGAAGAGACTATCAGTAGGTGTCATTCCGAGCATGTTCCTTTGGCGGAATTTCATGTATCATGTCTTGCTCTAAGTTGTTTTATTGAAAAAACATTTTCATTGAAAAGGGGGCTTCTTTGAGACCAAGGGAGCTTGTGATATAATAGATTTCCGATTGACAAAAGAGGCCAGCCTTGAATAAGATATAAGCTATTATAATGCATATATTTAGGAGGAATAATATATGAATATACCGAGTGTGAAGGAATTTTTCAAAATAAGTCTCTATGATAACACGCTGTGGGATTATGTTATGTCGATGGCCCTTTTACTTGTGATCATTATGGGTCTTTATTTGTTTAAGCTTTTTGTCACGAAGAAACTCAAAAAAATCTCGGATCGTACGAAGAACACATTTGATGATTTGCTTGTAAAAATTATCGATGAGATTAAACCGATATTCCTGTTTTTTATGGCTTTTTATGTGTCCTTGAAGTTCATAACCATTAATGAAAAAATCCAACCGGTATTAGATTCCGTTATTGTTCTTGTTTTAACATTTTGGGTCGTACAATCGCTTCAGCAAATTCTTGTTTTCGGCGTGAACAAGATGTATGACCGAAGCCGGGCGAAGGAACTTCCAAAAAAGGGCATCACAAACATCTTGAAGGGGGTTCTTTGGGGCGGTGCCGGCGCTTTTGTTCTTGATAATTTAGGGTTTGATATAACCGCGCTCATCGCGGGGTTAGGAATTACCGGTATTGCCGTTGCGCTCGCGGCTCAATCATTTTTAGGGGATGCGTTTAGCGCTTTATTTATCATGATCGATAAGCCTTTTCGTGTCGGGGATTTTATCATTGTGGGTGATTATTTAGGGACGATAGAAAGTATCGGTATCAAAACCACACGTATTCGGAGTCTGTTTGGAGAACAGTTGATTTTTTCAAACTCAGATTTGACATCAAGCCGTATTAAAAATTACAAGCGCATGGAAACCCGTAGGGTTGTGTTTGAGCTTGGAGTGATTTATCAGACGCCGCGTGAGAAATTGAAAAAAATACCCCAGATCATCAAAAATATCGTAAACAGTGTTGAGAAAGCCAAGTTTGACCGGTCTCATTTTCATGCTTATGGCAGTTTTAGTCTGAACTTTGAGTCCGTGTATTATGTTCTGGGCAGTGATTACACCCTGTATATGGATATTCAGCAGGATATTAACTTTCGGATCCATGAGGCGTTTGAAAAAGAAGGAATCGAATTTGCTTATCCGACTCAGACCGTATATATGGCAAAAGAAATTCAGGCACCTACATTAGGTTCGTGATATAGAATGATTCAAAAAAAATCAAAAGTTTATTTGGGAAAAGAGTCTCTGAGGCAGAGCATGGAGGATTTTTTTCCTAATAAACCCCTCGTTGTTGTCTCCAATCGAGAGCCTTATATTCACAATCGTGTGAATGGTCAAATCCAGGCCATGCGTCCCGCCGGAGGCGCTGCCAATGCCGTTGATTCCGTTGTCCGTGCTTGCGGCGGAATATGGTTTGCTCACGGATCCGGTGATGCGGACCGTGAGGTTGTCGATAAGAATGATTGTGTTCAGGTTCCTGAAGAGAATCCGGAATACACGTTAAAAAGAATCTGGCTTACGCAGGAAGAGGTGAAGGGATATTACTATGGGTTTGCGAATAAAGCCCTTTGGCCCTTATGTCATCTTGCTTACGCGAAGCCATCTTTTGAAGAAAAGGAATGGCGCATATATCAAAAAGTGAATCGCAAATTTGCCGATGCGATAATAAAATACTTAGATGGCCGGGACGCGTTTGTTTGGATTCAAGATTATCACTTTGCCCTTCTACCACGGTATTTACGCGAAGCCAATCCAAACTTAAGTATCGCGCAATTCTGGCATATCCCCTGGCCCAGCCCCGAACAATTTCGAATTTGCCCAAAAGGGGAAGAGATTTTACAAGGCCTATTAGGGAATGATCTCATGGGGTTTCATATTGTGTATCACTGTAACAATTTTATTCACACGGTTAATTCTGTTTTGGAGAGCCGGGTTGATTGGGAGAAAAACACCATGATTTTTCAGGGGAAGGAAACCTTGGTACGAGCGTTTCCCATTAGTGTGGATTTTGAAGCGATATCCGGTGATACCGATAAAGAAGATGTCGTCAATTTATCTAAAGAGATGAAGAAGGAGTACCGACTTGATTGTCCGAATATAGTTTTCGGAGTGGATAGGATTGATTACTCTAAAGGAATTCCCGAGCGCTTGATGGCTATTGACAGGTTTTTAGAATCCCATCCCGCATTTAAGGAAAAAGTAATTTTTGTCGTTGCGGGTGCGCCGAGTCGTATGAAATTAGCGATTTACAGAAACGTTAATAGAGAAATTGACAGGCTTGTTGAAGAAGTGAATCAAAAACACAAAACAAAAAATTGGTGTCCCGTGATTTTTATCCGCAGAACACTTACGCGGACAGAGATTTTAGCTTTTTACCGCTTGGCAAATGTTTGTATCGTAAGCCCGCTCCATGACGGAATGAATATCGTGGCTAAGGAGTACGTTTCGGCAAAGAATGATTTGAATGGAGTTCTCATTTTGAGTAAATTTACGGGAGTGGCTCGTGAATATAAAAGGGCACTGCAGATCAATCCGTTTGATGTCGATCAGTTTGCAAATAGTATCAAAGTGGCGTTAGAGATGGATGAGAAAGAGAAGCATAGCCGAATGAGGGAGCTCAGGAAAATCACACGATCTAACAACGTTTATCATTGGGCATTAAGTATTATGCAGCAATTGGTGACGCTGTGAGGCAAGTGTTTATTGACGGCAAGGACCGTGCATGGGTTGTCATTAAGAAGAAAATATTATCAAAACGGCAGTTGTTTTTGTTTTTGGACTTTGACGGAACTCTCAGTCCGATCGTTGGACATCCCTCGAAAGCTCGATTGTCTCTTAGGCTATATAAACAGCTCTTGGGACTGCAAAAAATGTCTCGTGTCCGACTTGGTTTTATATCAGGACGCTTATTAAAGGAAGTGAAGAACCTCATCCGTATTCCCGGCGCGTTTTATGCCGGAAATCATGGATTTGAACTGTGCGGCCCATCGTGGAGATGGAGTCATCCTGCACATAAGATGATGAAAGGTTTTATCCGTGAGTCAAAAAAGGTTTTAAGACCGATAATATCCAAATATCCCGGTTCTTTTTTGGAGGATAAAAGAGCAACGCTTTCGATTCATTACCGTAAGATTCAGGCCCATAAAACCGCTCTGTTTTGCCGCGAGATTAAAGCCAGACTTAAAACAATTAAGAGTTTTTTCAAAATACGTGTTATTAAAGGCAAAAAAGTGATTGAACTCATGCCGCGTGTTCTTTGGCACAAAGGCAAGGCTCTCGAAAAGATCATATACCAAAGCAGGACAAAACCGGGCCAAACATGCTATATTTACATAGGTGACGACACAACGGACGAAGACGCGTTTTGTGTGATCAACCGAAAGGGAGGGATCTCCATACATGTTCATGACGAGACCCGAAAGACTAAGGCTAGGTATACTATTAGGCATCAATCGGAGGTTAAGAGACTTTTAAATAGAATTACACAGGCAATTACATAATCTAAAATGTTGAGAGGTGCCGAATGTTCGATGACAGAAGCAAAGGTTATAAAAATCAGTTTGTTCCGCTTGATCCTATTGATGTGGATCTTTATAAGCCGTTTGTGGGGCAAAAAATTATTGACGAACTCAAGTGGTTGGCCGCTCCATTAGAGAATAAAGTGTGGGCGAATGTCAATTCGACGTGTGTTGGCGGAGGAGTTGCCGAGATGCTTCAAAGTATTATCCCTTTTGCCAAAGGTCTCGGAGTGGATTGCCGCTGGTTTGTTATTGAAGGGTCCGATGAATTTTTTGTTGTCACAAAAAAGTTTCATAATCTTTTACAGGGAGTTGACCAACCTATTTCCATGGAAGAGATATTTCATGCTTACCTCGACACTTTACATGAAAATACTCACAAGACAACTATTGTGGGTCACATGGTCACTGTACACGATCCCCAGCCCGCGGCCATGTTAATGAGCGGGAATATTTATGGCCATATTTTATGGCGCTGTCATATCGATACGTCACAAGCCAGCCGAAGAATATGGCGTTTCCTTGTCCCTTATATCAATCATTACCACGGTGCCATCTTTACTTCGCCGGAATTTGTAAAATCCGATCTTCAAATTCCAACCTATGAAATTAACCCCTGTATAGATCCCTTAAAACAAAAGAATAAACAATATAAACGCGAAGAAGCATTATCGATTCTCAGCGATTTATTTAACGAACACAATGTCGATTCCGATCGGCCTATTGTGGCTGCTGTCTCACGGTATGATATTCATAAAAACCAAAAAAGAATCATTCAAGCCTTTAAGCTTATGAAAGAGAATATTCCGAGTAAAATCAAGCCTCTCCTCATAATGATCGGAAACTCAGCATCAGACGATCCTGAAGGAGCCGCCATGTATCAAACGATTCTTGATGAGGTCGGAGGCGATAAAGATATTCATACTTGGGTTAATGTCGAAAATAACAATGAAGTTGTGGGAGCGCTCATGAATGTCGCGACATGTTTTGTGCATGTTTCAACCAAGGAAGGATTTGGTTTGGTTGTTTCGGAAGCTATGTGGCAGGGAACCCCTGTGATCGGAAGCAGAATCGGAGGGATAAAAAAACAGGTTATTAACGGACAAACGGGTTATATCGTTGAGCCGTCAGACGTTGATAAAATCGCGAAAAGAATGAAAACTTTACTGGAGAATAAATTGGAACGTGAGCAAATGGGAAAAAACGGGATTGAACATGTTCGAGAGAACTTTTTACTTCCTAATCTCATCAAAAGGTACGTAATTCTCATGCGCTATTATTTAGAAATTGACAATAAGCTGCCTGAGTTCCGTATGAATGATCTTGCTTACAAAGAAATTATGAGTGCGTTATATGGCCGTACAGTGTGGCCGATCACGTCTGACCATCTTAAAAAGCGCCTGGAAGCCATTTGGGATGGCCTAAGATGATAGAACATAAAAACTATAATTCATCCTACCTGTTCTAGATATGACACGATACCGTAAGGGGGCTCTTGTGATCGGTGCAGGTCCTGCAGGACTTGCCTGTGCGTTAGAGCTCGGCAAAAATCAAGTCAAAACCACAGTTATTGAGCGTGAAGCCCAAGTAGGGGGTTTGTGCCGTACCGTTGTACGAAATGGGAACTATTATGACATTGGCGGACACCGGTTTTTCTCAAAAAATAAAGAGGTCAATGAATTGTGGCATGATGTGCTTAAAGATGACATCCTTTATGTTAAACGTAAATCACGCATTTACTACCGATCAAAATATTATCACTATCCATTACGCCTTTTGAATGTTGTCCAAAATCTGGGATTATGCAACTCCTTGCTGTGTGTGGGATCCTATGCTTGGAGTTTGCTTAAGAAGCCGGGGGATGATAAAACTTTCGAGGGATGGGTTATCAATCGCTTTGGCGCCAGGCTTTATAAAATATTTTTTAAGACATACACAGAAAAAGTATGGGGCATCCCCTGCAAGAAACTTTCAAGTGATTGGGCCGTGCAACGTATCCAAGGCATGTCGATGAAAAGAGCCATTTTAGATGCTGTATTTAAAAACCAGAGCCGAAAAACAAAGAGTTTCATAAAGAACTTTCTATATCCCATGTATGGGCCCGGTCAATTCTGCCAAAAATTACAGAAATTTACGGAACAATTCGGAGTTGATTATCGATGTGAGACAGATGTGATTTCTATTCATCATAATCATAACAGAGTTACACATGTTTATGCCCGTCAGAAGGATAGCCGAATGAGCGAATACCATGCGGACATCTTCTTTTCGAGTATACCTATATCGGTATTGCTGGAGCGATTTGATCCAAAGCCTCCGAAGGAAGTTATGGATTCCGTTTCTCAGCTCAATTTCCGTAGTTTTCTTGTTGTAAACCTTGTTCTGAATAAGGAAAATATATTTGATGACAATTGGATTTATATTCATGAGCCTAAAGTCCGTGTGGCTCGAATACAAAATTACAAAAATTGGAGCCACTATATGGTCAAAGACTTAACCAAAACGACGCTGGGAATGGAATATTTTGTCAATGAAAATGATGATGTATGGTCTATGACTGACGCGGATCTCATTAACCAAGCTTTAGGGGAACTTCAAGGACTTAATCTATGCCCACGGGATAAATATCTTGAGGGCTTCGTTATTCGGGTGCCAAAAGTCTATCCGATATACGATGAATTTTACCAAGAACATTTGAATAAGATTAAAGAATACTTGTCTCGATTTAAGAATCTCCAGGTGATGGGGAGGTGCGGAATGTTTCGCTATGACAATAGTGATCATGCCATTTTAACGGGATTATTTGCCGCACGGAATTTTTTTGAATCACACTATGATTTATGGGCTGTGAATACCGAGAAAGAGTATCATGAAGAATTAGGACCATATAATAAGGATGTTAACGGTGATCGATGATTCCTCAAAGAGTATTTGACCGCTTGTGGCTTGCTTTTTACAAAAAATATCGATACATGAAACGAGAAGGTATTTTTATTTCTCCGAAGGTTTTAAAAACTCCTCCATCCGGCCGCGTATTGGTTTTATCTCCGCATCTAGATGATGAAATGATTGCATGCGGTGGTTCGCTTCTAAAACATAGACAACAAAATGATGAGATTATGGTTGTTTTCATGACGAGTGATTATCATTCCAATGCTAGGATGAGTGCCCTTCTCGTAACAGAGAGAAGACAAAAAGAGGCCAAAGGGGTTATGGAGAGTATGGATATTCATCATATTCGATATCTTAAAAGTAAGGATGGCGCGTTAAAGCCCACAGACAAAAATATAGATGATTTACGCAATATTATTAAAGAATATAGGCCAAGCATTGTTTATCATCCATGGTTTATGGACAATCATCTTGATCATTTAGCTACATCTGAAATATTGTTTAATGTATCTGATACATCTTCCATCGATTATTTATGTTACGGCTATGGTGTGTGGGGGATTGTGATTCCAAATGTGATTATTGATATTAGTGATGTTTTTGATGATAAGAGAAGGATTTTGTCATTGTACGCATCCCAAATTGAAAAAATTAATTATATTCGAACAATGGAAGGCCAAGCAATGGCATTAACACAAATGGGAATGAAGGGTGAAGGCTATGCCGAAGGATTTATGGCGTTAGAGAGAAAGAAGTATTGCCAATTGATGAGGGAAGTGCTATCAAATTAGATATACGCCTATTTAAGGAATATATACAAGCCCGGAAAATATCATGAATGCAATGAAAAATTATCTAAAGAAGGCACAGTTATTAGGGATTAAAAAATCACGTATGATTGTTGGCATTCTGCTTCTTTTAGCTGGATTTATCTGTGAAGGGGCAGCCATCATTATATTTATCCCGATTGTCAATGGAATTTTGCACGGCGGAATATTCCAAAGGGTATTGACGGCACCCATTCTTGGAGATGTGTTAACAAGCTTGGTTGGGGAATCGGATACCCGCTTATTTTTAGTGCTTGTTGCTTTTATGACTGTGATGATATGTCTTAAGATGATTGCTAGATATTATTCAGAGAAGTTGTTTATTGAGAGCTTTGTCAGCTCTGAGTATGTTTTACGCAAGAAGCTCTTTAAGATTTATTTAGATTTGTCGAAATCTCAATTCGAATCGATACCCATTGAAAAGTTGAGATATATGTTGTCGTCGTTAGACCAAATAAAAGCATTTTATTTTCCCGTGATTAGCATATTAGCGCTCTTAATCTCCGGGTTGATTTATACTGCTATTCTTTTGCTTATCTCATGGGAATTACTGCTTATCGCTCTGGTGATTGTTGTTCTATTTTATTTTCCAAGCAAAATACTTGATTGTACCTTATATGCAAAGGCGCAGGGGATGATAACACGTTGTGGCGAAATTAGTCATCAAGCGAATGCC
>JADFSZ010000038.1 GCA_022560555.1 PVC group bacterium | reverse complement strand
TCTTTTGTTATCATTTTCTGTTCATCTTCTTTGTTTCTTGGCTATAAATTCCCGCACCAGATCTAAATCCTCCGGCGTGTCGATCCCGATTGTATCTCTTGAAATTTTTAAGATTTTAATTTCGATACCATACGACAAGGCTCGCAGCTGCTCAAGTTTCTCTTCTTCTTCCAGTTTTGTTATAGGCATGGTGTTCCATTTCTCCAATACCTCCCTTCGATAAGCATACACACCGACATGCTTCCAAACAGGCTTCACGAATTCACTTTTGTAATCATTCCAAGCGTCTTCGGGAATGGGTTTTCTTGAAAACGAAACAGCGACATCGGCTTCATCCATAATAACTTTAACAATATGGGGATTTTCATAATCTTTTTTATTAGCAATGGGCACCGCGAGCGTCCCTATCAGAACCGAAGGATTATCCTTCATCATCAGGATTAAATCATCAAGATCACCCGGATGGATCAAAGGCTCATCGGCCTGTACATTAATAATCAGATCCTCTTTCTCTCCTTTGATCGCTTCAATGATTCTTTCGGTTCCGGATTGATGAGTTGAACTTGTCATCTTGACAACGGCTCCGAACGATTGAGACACTTTTCGGATCCTTTCATCGTCGGTCGCGATCAATACACGTGTGTTCTTGCACAATTTTGCTCTTTCATAAACATGCTGAATAACGGGCTTCCCGTGAAGATCCGAAAGGAGCTTCCCGGAAAAGCGCGATGCCTCAAATCGGGCCGGAATCACAATCAAGCCGGTCATCATTCAACAATCTCATGCAGGCGATGAAGAATTTCCTGACGGGTGGCAACGGCCACACCAAGCTTTCCAACCACAATGCCCGCCGCAAGATTTGCAAGACGACTCGCGCGTTTCACATCCGCCCCCGCAGCCACAGCGAGACAAAAAACAGCAATTACGGTATCTCCGGCTCCTGACACATCAAAAACCTCTCTGGCCATGGCAGGAACGGTCAATGGCTTCTGCCCCTTGCCAAACAAGCTCATCCCCTTTTCACCCTGTGTCACAAGAACCAGTTGACACTTAAGCTTTTTCTGCAAAAGCTTTGCGGCCGCTTCCACCCCCTTAGAACCAGCTGTTGCAATACGAGTCGCCTGCTCAAGTTCATAGGCATTAGGGGTGATCAATGTTATTCCTCGATAAAACTCAAAGTGATTTTCCTTTGGATCAACAGCCACAAATTTCTTTGCCTTTTGGGCCGCCCCCTTCACAAAAAGCACCATTTCTTTTGTCACAACCCCTTTTCCGTAATCTTCAATGATAACAAAATCCACTTTCCGTATCGTTTTTGCAATAACCTGTTTCATTTTTTGAAACACCTTTTTACTCACGGGCGCTGAATCTTCTTTGTCAATGCGGAGCATCTGATGTTTTTGCGCCATAATACGCGTTTTTTTTGTGGTAATCCGGCTTGTATCTTTAATAATTCCGCTTGTATCCACTTGAGAATGTTTCATCCGCTTAACAAGCTCACGTCCGTTCGTGTCACTACCGACAATTCCGCACGCATAGACTTTAGCTCCTAAACAACGAATATTGTTCACAACATTCGCGGCCCCGCCGGGTGTGCTTGTTTTTGTCTGGACTTTGACGACAGGAACAGGGGCTTCGGGAGAAATACGGCTTACTTGCCCCCATACATATTCATCAAGCATAAAGTCACCTACGACAAGCGCCTTCACCTTAGTGATTCTACGCATGATTTTTAAGTAAGTATCCAAAATTTGATCCTCCGATTTTTAATAGTTCATTTGCTATTCAACAAGGATTTTTCTGAAAACACGTCCGCTTCAAACCGGAATATTTTTGTGTCCGGTTCTTTCCAGTCATTTGCGTTCAATCCGGCCTTGATACATGTTTCTTCTAAAAACGTCTTAGCATCCCATTGATATTTTTTTGAAACCTGCGGAAGCAAAAGCCCGCTTCTCGGCTTCCTTATAATGTTTAAGCCATCTCTGCCAATCATAATATCTTCAGGCCCCTTTACAGGAACAAGTGACGACAAAACCGAAATCTCAATCTCAATATTATCTATTTCGTTTAACTCAATTTTCGAAAATCGAAGATCTTTAAATCCGGCGGCAATCGCCATATCCCTTACACATAAGTGCAAAGGAAGTCGTGCTTCAATATGCCCGATACATCCCCTCAATGCCCCGTCTTTTGTTATTGTTACAAAAGCCGCTCTTTTTTCTTGCAATCGTTTATGCTCCGGATTTGTCTTCCCATGACGGAGATCCTTAGCATAGGCAACAAGTGCTTTCCTGGCAATGGACAGCATCTCTCTCTTCTCTTCATCCGTAAAGTTCATGTTTTTCTGTTCGTTTAAGTACTTATTTTTATTTTACCGCCTGCCTTTGGCTCCTTGGCTTCTTCTTTTTCTCTTTTTGTTAACCAATTCCCGTTTATAATTTACTACTTTCTCTCATTAGCTTATCCCATATTCATGCAGCTTGCGATGTAAAGTGCGCCGACTCAGGCCCAAAAGCTTGGCCGCCTTCGTACGGTTGTTTTTGGTTTCGTTCAGGGCCTTTCGATCATATGCTTCTCGATTTTTCCCAAATTATATGTCGATGGAAAATCAGTCGCCTGCTGTTCATCCAAATCCAAAGCATCACGAATGTGCTCCGGAAGACAATGCATCTTAATCTCATTTGTCTTTGTTAGAAGAACCATGCTTTCAACGCAATTACGTAATTCCCGCACATTGCCCGGCCATGAGTATTTTAGGAAGACTTCCGCCACCTCCTTGGAAAACACTAATTCCCTACGGGATCGAGTTTTTGAATATTCTTCAAGAAACAGGTGAGCTAAAATAGGGATATCCTCTCTGCGATCTTTCAGATCGGGAAGCAGTATTTTCATACCATGAATCCGATAATACAAATCCTCTCTAAATTGTCCGTGATCAACAGCCTTCTTGAGCTCAACATTCGTCGCGCAAATCACACGAACATCAACGTGAAGTGTTTTCACTCCCCCCACACGCTCAAACGTACTTTCTTCTAAAATCCTCAATAATTTAACCTGAATTCTCGGATCTATCTCTGTGATTTCATCTAAAAATATAGTTCCTCCGTCCGCAAGTTCAAAACGCCCCTTTTTTTGATCCACAGCACCCGTAAAAGAACCCTTTTCATGCCCAAATATCTCGCTCTCAAGCAAACTCTCCGAAAGCGCGGCGCAATTGACAGCAATAAACGGATTATCCTTACGACAACCGCAAGTATGGATCGCCCGCGCAACCAGCTCTTTGCCTGTCCCGCTTTTCCCCTCTATCAAAATGGAAATTTTGGAGGAAGCCACTTGCTGTATTTTCTCAAACACTTCATGCATTAAAGGAGAGGTCCCTATCATATCCGCGAACTTTACACCCGGCTTGATTTGGCTTTTAAGGTAGGCGTTCTCCTTTGCCAAATTCAGCTGACAAAGCGCTCTTTCTATCAACAATTCAAGTTCATCTAGATTGACCGGTTTTGAAACATAATCATAGGCACCTTGTTTCATGGCATCTACCGCGGTTTCAATCGAACCATATGCTGTTAAAAGAATAACCGGAAGATCAGGGGAACGCTCATGAATTTTATTCAGAAGCTCAAGTCCGTCCATCCCCGGCATCCGCAAATCCGTTAAAACCAAATCAATATTATCTTTGGAGAGTTTCTGAAGCGCGACATTAGCGTCTTCGGCTAACTGCACATCATACCGGGACCCTAGGCCGGTTTTTAAGCCTTCACGGGTGTTTTTTTCGTCTTCGACAATAAGAATTGATGGCTTCATGAAATATTCCAAAAATATATTAAGGCACGCACGCTTATATTCGCGTAAAATCCCGCCATCACATCATCCAAAATTATTCCCCACGGAGAACGTAAAGCCTCAATATCGCGGCACGGAAAAGGCTTTATAATATCAAATACTCTAAATAAAATAAAGGTGGCCATGAGGGTCTGCCACGAGAAACCAATCGCAAATGACGCGACCAAAAATCCCATCACTTCATCGATCACAACCACCTGCGGATCCTGATGATGATAAATCTTGACCGCCTCATTCACACTCCATAATCCAAAAAACAAAACGATCAAGCACGCAATGCCATGCCAAAAAATGTTTCCCGCAACAAAAACCCAAATCACAACACCCCCAAGTGTCCCAAACGTTCCGGGGCATTTTGGAACAAAACCCAAATATCCGAATGAATAAATTATTTTCTTCAGGGATTTCATTTTTCTTCAATAAGAACATCCTTATGAGTCAACAGGTATTGCGCTCCGGACCACACTGTCATAAAAACGACTAAATAAATCATGGCCTGGACAAAAAGATCGTACAAGCCCACAAAAACGTTCTCCCGGTTCCATGAACCAAACCCTTCCTCAAGTACGAGTCTTAAGAGAATCGCGTTAATGGCAACCAGCTGATATACGGTCTTATGTTTCGCGCTACCTCGAGCCTCGATTACGCGTCCCCGCGTGAGAGCGATCAAACGAAGCCCTGTCACTAAAAACTCACGGCTTATGATTAAAACCACGATCCATGCCGGAACAATATTCATGCCCACAAACGCGATAAACGCGGAACAAATAAATATCTTATCGGCCAAGGGATCCATTAATTGGCCAAAAATCGTTTGGAGATTGTACTTCCGGGCATAATACCCATCCAAATAATCAGAAACACCGATAAGGACGGAAATCAACAGGGCTGTCGATTTTGCCACGACCCCAGGCAACCACAAAAACACCAGGAATACGATGATCATAAAAAATCGCGCTGTTGTAATTTTATTCGGTAAGTTCATATTAAAAATGTAATTCGTAAATCGTGAATGGATAATCGTAAAAAAAGCGAACGAAAAAGTTAACACACTTGGCCAATAAGATCATACTCTAGGGCATCTTCGATTTTCACGTTAGCAAATTGCCCGGGCTTAAGCTCTGCTTTGGAGATAATCACATTTTGGTCCACTTCCGGAGCATCCCACTCGGTCCGTCCAATAGACTCTCCTTCATTTTTCTTCACGTCATCAACAAGCACGCGGACGATCCGCCCAATTAAATTTTCGTTGGTCTTTTCGGAGACTTTTTTTTGTATCTCCATCAAACGGGCATATCTTTCTTTTTTGACGACATCAGGTACTTTATGATCGAGGTTATACGCGAATGAATTTTCTTCATCCGAATACTGAAAAACCCCCAAACGCTCAAATTTCATTTCCTTAACAAAATCCTCGAGCCGCTGATAATCTTCTTCTTTTTCGCCGGGATATCCGACAATCATGGTGGTCCTCAGGCCTACTTCGGGAATCCTGGAACGGATTTTTTTCAAGAGCTCGCAGATTTTTTTATGAGTGTATCCCCGTCTCATTCTCTTAAGCATGGTGTCAGACGCATGCTGAAGAGGCATATCGATGTATTTGCAAATCTTTTTCTCCTCGGCAATCACATCTATCATCTCCGAAGTCAAGGTCGTCGGATACGCGTACAAAATACGGATCCACTCCACCGATGTCTCGTGTGCTAAACGTCTCAAGAGTACAGCTAAACTCGTTTTTTTAGGCATATCCAAACCGTAATACGTTGCATCCTGGGCGATGAGAATGAGTTCTTTCACCCCTCGCTCCCCAAGCACTTTAGCCTCTCCGACAAGGGCATCAATCTCTCTTGATACAAAACGCCCCCGCATAGCCGGAATCATGCAAAAACCACACTTATGGTTGCAGCCTTCTCCGATTTTTAAGTACGCGTAATGTTTGGGAGTCAGTAGTGTCCGATCATTATAGTCATCATAGAGAAGTCTCCGATCTTTCTCAACAAGAGCTCGTGTTTTTCCGTTATTAAAGATGCTTTCCAATCGTTGGCCAATATGAGGATAATCCTTAATCAGGATAAAATCATCAACTTCGGGAATTTCTTTCTTAAGCTCTTTAAAATAACGTTCAACCATACATCCGGTCACAATCACTTTTTGAATACGCCCTTCTTTTTTCATCTGTACGGCCTGAAGAATGGATTCAATCGATTCTTTTTTAGCAGGTTCAATAAACCCACACGTATTGACCAGAATCACGTCCACATCCGTTTCATCCGTGCTAACCTGATAGCCTGCTTTTGTTAATTTGGATACAATGTACTCAGAATCTGTTAGATTCTTTGAACATCCCAAAGTCAAGAGCCCTATGCGCTTAATATTCATTTTAGATAAACGTGGTGCCGGTTTGATTTATTTTTATGACGAGAGGCCTGGATTCCGCCTGATGGGGCACATCAAGTCGGCCTCCGTTTACAAAGACATTAATCGAATTCGGATTGCCTGTTTTAACTATGATATTCTCTTGGCCCAACCATTCTTCTGTCATTCCTCGATACAAAATGCCTTCAAATAAAATTTCACTGTCAATAGTCGCCCGAATCCAAACATCTTTTTCGGCCGTGACTTTGACAGAAAGGACTTCCCCCCTCGAAAAAGACAAAAGTCCATTCATAGGAGCTTCTTGTCCAAGAGGCTCGTCTTTTATAACGGTTATCCGGGCCTTAGAACCGCGGCGGATAAGCCGGGGATCTGATTTTTGGATCAAATGAAAAATGCCGTATACGATCATCACTAACAGCACCGCAAAAAGCCCCATCGCACTAATGATATATATCCACGGTGATCGTTTTGATGATTGAAAAATTTGCCCCGAATAAGATCGTGTTAATGGGTGTGGATCAAATGAACTATGCGGCACTGTCTGCCAAAGAGTTTTATGGCTCTTTTCATAAGCCACATGAGCCTTAGGTAATTCTGTTTCAACATGAGGTGAGTTGTAGACAATTGTACTTGGTGGATTGTCCGTAGAGGGCACAAACAACAATCTCTTTTTCTTAGACGCCTGTTGGATCTTGTGTAAATCAATCATCATTTCTGACATACTCCTCCCTGGAAATCAATACTTCACGCGCCTTACTCCCGCGCGACGGACTGACAATACTGTTCATTTCCATCATGTCAACCAGACGGGCCGCTCTCGCGTACCCTATTCTCATTCTTCTCTGAAGGAGAGAGGCCGATGCTTGCTCTGAATCCAACACAATTCGTACAGCTTCATCATAAAGTTCATCCTGGCTTGAATCGAGAACATTCGAGCTCAAACGCGAGGCGTTAGTCACATCGCTTTCATACTCAGGCTCGATTCCTTGATCGTTGATCGTACTCACAACATTTTCAATTTCTTTGTCCGTTACATAGCAGCATTGCGCGCGAACAAGATTCGTGGTTGCCGGACCAAGAAACAGAAAATCCCCTTTCCCTAAAAGCTTATCCGCTCCGGACGCATCCAATATCGTGCGGGAATCTACCTTGGAAGCCACCTTAAAAGAAATACGTGCCGGAAAATTGGCTTTAATAAGACCTGTTACAACATCGACAGACGGTCTTTGCGTGGCTAAAATCAAATGGATTCCAACCGCACGGGCCAGTTGAGCTAAACGTGTGATCGAGGTCTCAATTTCCTGTGCCGATACCATCATCAGATCCGCAAGCTCATCTATGATGGTCACAATATAGGGAATATTGAGACGATTCTCATCAGCCGCATCCCCTAAACGGAGTTTTTGACGATAGCTTTCAATATTGCGCACACCGGCCTTGGAAAACAAGGTGTAACGTCTTTCCATTTCACCGATCAGCCAGTTCAAGGCTCCCGGAACTTTTTTAGCATCCGTGATAACAGGAGAAATTAGATGAGGAAGGCCATCATACCCGGCAAGCTCCACCATTTTCGGATCTATCAAAAGCAATTTTACATCCTGTGGAGACGCGTGATACAAAAGACTCATGATGATGGCATTTATGCATACAGTTTTTCCCGAATTGGTCGCGCCGGCAATGAGCAAATGAGGCATTTCCGCGAGATCCACATACAAGGGATTTCCTAGAATATCTTTTCCGAGAGCAAGGAGTAGTTTATTCTTTTTGTTCTGAAAGCGGTCTGTTTCAAGAAGTTCCCGCAGATAAACAATATTTCTCGCCATGTTCGGAACCTCAATACCCACCGTGGATTTCCCCGGAATAGGAGCCAGGATTCTAATGCTGGATGCCTTGAGCGCCATCGCTAAGTTATCGGATAAATTCAAAATGGAACTTATTTTTATTCCCGGCGCGGGTTGTACTTCATAGATTGTTAATACCGGCCCATTATTCACACGTTTGACGGTAATATCAATATTGAATTGACGCATGGTCTTAATCAGAATTTCAGCTTTATCATTGATTTCACGCTCAACATCCCTGTTTTCCAGATACTCCGGCTCCGCCAGGATATCAGTCCGGGGAATGACATAAGGAATTTCCCGGGAAACATCTATCGATGCCCCCGGCAAATCATCTAAGAGGGGCGGCTCCTTCCCGAGATTATCTTCGGGCTTCGGAGGTGCTTTTTGCGGCTTTGGAGATGAAACGATATTAATGGGCCGTCCACGCTCTTGGATAATCTTCTCATTGACTTTTTGAATTTCAGCCTGCATCTCTTCTTCAGCTTCACTTTCATCATCCATAACCTTCTTTTTTCGACGGCCTGAGGCATAAAAATTTAACTTGGGCTTTTCACTTTTTAACTTTTTAAGAGGGTTTTTGAATTTTAAACCGGAAATTTTATCTTTCCAACTCAAGATCGCCTGCCCCATAGACAGAACCCTCGTCCATGATATCCTGGAAATGGTAATAATTTTTTTCACGGCAAAAATCATAAATGGGATAAAGAGGAAATCCGAAGCTAACGAAAAAGACAAAATCAAAAGAGTACAGATAACAAGATAAGCGCCAATGGTTCCAAGATAAGGAATAAAGATATCATTTGTCAGCCATGCACCGACAACACCTCCCGCGTCCACACGCTGGGACATATTTTGGGTCCCCATCGCGAATAGTGTTGACAGTAAAATAAACGCCAAAAGCCCCGCAATGATTTTGATATACCTGCGGCCGTAATAAAACTTTTTGTCAAAAAATATTGAAAGAGACCAACCGAAAAGCAAAATGGGAATCAAGATAACAGATCGACCAACAACAAAGGAAACCGTCCAAGTGAAATAAGCTCCGATTATGCCGACATAATTTTTAATCGGATGGTTCGGATCTGACGTTACGAAGTGAATATCATGCGAATCGAAGCTAGCAATGGCCAATGCGGCTAAAACCGCCATCGCAAAAAGGATGATGGCGTACACTTCGTGCTGATGCCCCAATTTTTCGGGTTTCTTCTTTTTCATAGAGCCCAAGTGATGACAGCTTTAACGATACTTTCGAATGGATCAAGCCGAAATAAATTGGTACAAGAGTGTCAAAACGCCCACACATATACAGTAGTAGGCAAATTTGACCCATGTTTTATTCATCACGGTAATCTGTAATAATTTTAGGGCCAAGAAACCAAAAACCACAGCTGTTAGCACCCCAACTGAAATCACCCTAATATCAGCAATTATAATAGGTTCCTTAATAATTTGCAACACGAAAGCTCCCAGGATACTGGGGATGGCAAGCATGAAGGAAAATTTAACGGCCTCCTTACGATCAAGACCCATCGCGCATGCCGCGGCAATGGTAAAACCGGATCTTGAAATACCGGGTAAAATCGCGACTGATTGGACAACTCCAATGAGGAAGGCTTTCATAATATTGAGGTTTTGCACCTCTGTATGCACTCGGGCCCTTTTTTCTCCGAGACATATCCCAAGACCCGTTATAATAAGGAATAAGCCGATCCAGCCAAGAGAGTCTTCAAAAAAGGACATGAAAAATTTGTATCCAAACCCGCCAATCACAAGGGTTGGGGCGACTCCGCAAGCAACCAATCCCAGATACCGCAGCTCTTTGGTGATCATGCGTAAAATATCTTTGAAATAAACGGAAATGATGACAAACAACGTTGCCATATGGAGAAGGACATTAAATAAAACACTATTGTCTTTGACGCCGAAGAAATTTTGAAGAAGAACCAAATGCCCGGAACTGCTGACGGGTAAAAATTCCGTTAAACCTTGAACTAAACCTAAAATGCATGATTCATATAAGGACATCTTTTGGTTTCTAGTTTCTGGTTTCTGGTTTCTGGTTTTTAACTACAAGTTTCTCATTCCTTGTTTCTAATTGTTTGTTTTTTTGCTTTTAACTAGTAACAAGAAACAAGCAACCAGAAACAAGTTTTTAAACCCCCGTGTGCCCGAATCCGCCTTCTGCGCGTACCGAACTTTCTAAATCTTTAACCGGCATCCACTCAACACGCTCCACCTTATGAAGAATCATCTGGGCAATGCGATATCCGCGTTTGATCGTGAACACAACTTTTCCTAGATTTACCAAAACCACACGAATCTCACCCCGGTAATCAGAATCAATCGTTCCCGGCGAATTGACAATGCTAATTCCGTGTTTAAAGGCAAGACCGCTTCGAGGTCGAACCTGAATCTCATATCCATGAGGAATGGCAACAGAGATACCTGTCGAAATAATGTGAATTTCGCCCGGCTTCATGACGATGTCATCGTGATTCGCCGAGTAAAGATCCAGCCCGCTCGCCCCATCAGACATGTATTGAGGAAGCGGAAGATCAGCAGCATCCGAATTTTGTGTTATTGGAATCTGAATCATGGAAAGAGGTTTATTCGCCGCGACTTTTGGTCACGTGTTCACTTGCTCTTTTTGGACAAGAACAGCTTTATGACTGAGATTCAATCGGCCCTGTTTATCTATCTCGGTCAACTTCACCATAATCTCATCCCCGAGACTGACAACATCTTCAACCTTTTCGACTCTTTCCATGGCAAGTTGGGAGATATGAACAAGCCCTTCTTTTCCCGGAAGAATCTCTACAAAACACCCGAAAGGCATGAGCTTTTTGACAGTCGCTTTATATGTTTTTCCAACCTCAGGATCGAGCACAATATCTTTGATAATTTGAAGCGCCTGTTCCCCGGATTCAGCGTTTACGGAAAAGATCTTAATAAGCCCGTCATCTTCAATATCAATTTGCGCTCCCGTTGCATCCACAATTCCGCGAATGACTTTTCCGCCGGAACCGATGACTTCACGAATTTTATCAGGATGGATTTTAATTGTCTGATATTGAGGCGCATGTTTGGACAGAGCCGCCCTAGGCTCCTTCAGCGTTTCTGCCATTTTATCAAGAATATGAAGCCGGCCTTCCCTCGCCTGCTCGAGTGCTTTTGCCATAATTTCACTTGTCACTCCGGAAATTTTAATATCCATCTGTACGGCTGTCAATCCATCGCGAGTTCCGGTAATTTTAAAATCCATATCTCCCAGATGGTCCTCAACACCCTGAATGTCAGACAGTATAACCACATCATCGCCCTCTTTAACCAAGCCCATGGCAATTCCTGCCACAGAAGCCCTGATAGGGATTCCTGCGTCTAACATGGCCAGGACACCTCCGCAAACGCTCGCCATGGATGAAAACCCATTGGATTCCGTAATC
>JADFSZ010000204.1 GCA_022560555.1 PVC group bacterium | reverse complement strand
CTTCCTTAGCTCCCATACGTTTCCAATGTTTATGATATTTTTTGTACAGCTGTGATGATTTTCTCTTTTGGGAGTATTCTTTTGCCATATTCACAACTCCCGTTGCAGACGCATACGCTTCCCAACATCCTCTAGCCCCGCAGGTGCAGGCCCGTCCATCGGGAACAATCTTCATGTGTCCAATCTCTCCGGCATAGGCAGACCGTCCATGATACACTTTCCCATCAATAATAACCCCACCGCCAATACCGGTTCCCAACGTCACACAAATAATATTTTTCTTGTCTTTCCCCATTCCGAATCTGGCCTCGGCCAAAGCAGCCAAGGTCGCATCATTGTGGGCAAACACCGGAATGCGAAAATCCTTTTGAATGATTTTGATAAAGGGAACTCCTTTCCACCCGGGCAGATTGCCGGCTCCATATCCGACACACCCTTTCTGAAAGTCAACGGCTCCCGGCGTGCCGATTCCGATGCCCTTAATTTGAATTCCTTTGAGTGCCGCATCATGCGAGATCTCATGAATAAACCCCATAAGTTGCTTTAAAATTGCTTTTCCTCCCTTATTCGCATCAATCGGATATGCATATTTAGCAAAAATCCGACCCTTTGTATTCACCAAGCCTCCTTTTAAATTTGTTCCGCCCAAGTCAATACCGAGATGGCATTTTTTCTTCTTCATGAGGCCCCTTTATTTTAATATCCTATTAAAGCTTGGCTGTATTTTATGAGTAATTTAATCAGAATGATGATTAACCCGATCAGGAGAACCGTACAAGCACTTGTGACAAAAGTCCAAAACGCTTTTTCCTTGCCTGTAAATTTTTTGCTCTTCCATAAAAAGGGAAGCCCAAAAGGCCCCAAAACGGCAAAAAGCATAATAAAAACAAAAACTTTACTGTGCCGATCTTCACCCATTCTCATGACTCGCTTTCATGCCAGGCCAAACGTCCTATCAACGGAACAAAAACACACGCATCATATTCTTCTTTAAGTATTTTCCCATGGGCGCACCTAACCACATATAATGTCTGCGAAGAACGAGAGCCGACAGGTATCACCATTTTCCCTTCTTCACTCATTTGCCCCACAAGGTCCTCACTTATGGATGGGGATGCGGCTGTGATTAAAATTCGATCAAAAGGAGCGTGTTCCGGAGCTCCAACTGACCCGTCCCCGACAATGAACTCCACGTTATGTATCGAAAGGTCCGCAAGCACCCGTTTCGCTTGACAAGATAGTTCCTCAAACCGCTCAATCGTAGTAACATGCCGACTTAACGAAGCCAAAATAGCCGTTTGATATCCCGAACCTGTGCCGATTTCCAGGACTTTTTCATCCCCCAAAAGATCCAAAAGCTCTGTCATTCTGGCAACCATATAGGGCTGTGAAATCGTTTGTGCGCACGCAATGCCGATAGGATGATCGCTGTAGGCATTACGCACATGACGAGCAGGTACAAATCGATGTCTGGGAATATTTTTAAAAACCTCTAATACACGGGGGTTAAAAATACCTCTGCCTTTAATTTGAATTTCAACCATTCTATGCCGCTCTTCAGGGGTACGATCCATTCTCAGATATTTTCCGGATTATTTATCTTTTCTTTGAAACAGGTTTTTTCTTTGAAACAAGGCACGAATAATCAGTTTGACAAATAAAAACGTATCACGTATCGGTTGAATATGGCTTTTTTCTTGCCGGTAAATACTGTCAACAGGAACGGCCTTGATGGAAAACCCCTCCTTCACAGCCTGAATGATTATATCACACTCAATATCATAGCGTTGTGTTGAGAGACGAACCTTTTCCACAACGGATCTTTTAATGAGTCGATATCCGCATTGACAATCAGGGATGCTTTGTCCTATAACCTTGGAGACGATCCAAGATGTCACGCGATTGGTCCACAATCGATCCCACGGCATATTTGCGGGATTGTGCATTCGATTTCCTATAATCACATCCGCGTTCGAACATTTAGCTGCATCAATAAACGAGGGAATGGATTTTGGATCATGCTGTCCATCGGCATCCAGAAATATGACAAATTCAAAATCCGTACGATCCAACAAGGTCTTCAATCCGCATATCAGTGAGGCCCCTTTCCCTTCATTAACCTCATTTTGAATAACACAGGCCCCATACTTTTGGGCCATAGCTTTCGTTTGATCTGTAGATCCGTCATCCACAACATATGTTTTGAGACCCAGATTCACGACCTCCCGGACAATCAAACCAATGCTTTTTTCTTCATTAAAAGCCGGAATCAAGGCAACTATTTTTGATCTATCAATCATGATTCTGTAATTTGTAATTAGTAAATTGTAAATCGTAATTGGTTTAAAGAATTTGTTTTTTTACCATTTACAAGTTACCATTTACCGCCTTTAATCATCTCAATAAAACATCCAAAAAGATAATCCGCGTCATGCGGTCCCGGGGATGCTTCCGGATGGTACTGAACAGAAAATAGGGGATGTTTTTTATGC
>JADFSZ010000203.1 GCA_022560555.1 PVC group bacterium | reverse complement strand
ACGATTTTGAGACCATTTAATACCTACGGTCCTTTTCAGAAATCAACGGGAGAAGGCGGGGTGATTTCGATTTTTCTCCGCCAGCTTTTGGAAGGGGTTCCGTTAACGATTTATGGCTCAGGCCGGCAGACACGGGATTTTCTTTATGTCCAAGATTGCGCGGAATTTATAAGTCGTGCGGGATTTTCAAAAAAAACCAACGGTCACATCCTCAACGCGGGGACAGGAGTCGATGTCTCCGTGAATCATCTTGCAAAAATGATTTGTACCGATGACAAGCAAATTGTTCATAAAGTTCATATTCATCCGCAAAGTGAAATTATGAAGTTGGTTTGTGATCAGACAAAATCAAAAAAAATGTTAGGCTGGTGTCCTCAGACCCGTTTGGACAAGGGGCTCGCGGAAACGAAATTTTGGTTGAGGGAACAACTTCAAAAGAGAATGATCTTTCAAAAGATATAATCCGTAAATCGTAAATCGTAAATTGTAAAAACCAGAGATTAGAAACTAGAAACAGGAAGCAAGAAACAAAAAGTGATTTTGCTTAGTGTCTTTGGCGGTTCATATATTCAGTTTGTATAAGATATCTCAACGAACATTTCGAAAAAGCAAAACGACACCTGTCAATCCAAAAGCCATATTGGTAAACCAAGACGCGAGGAAGGGAGGAATAAAGCCCGCGCGTCCGAAAGCAACTGAGACCGCGAACAGCACGACGTAGCCGAGACCGAGCCCCATGCTGATAGCAAAATTCATGAGAACCCCGACATTTGTTAAAAACGCGCAAGGGATTCCCAATAATACAACAAAAAATGTGGCTAAGGGAATTGACAGTTTGTTATGAAGGTCAATCCTGTCATCATACGATTTGTAATGGTTTTGATCCAGCTTTTGAATGTAGCTGTGAAGTTCGGAATGTCATTTCTTCAGGCCGTTTTTTTCCTTGATCAAAATAAGCGGGCCCCTCCGGGATATCTATTATAGTGGCGTCAAACGAGTCTTGACGGATGACAATGCCATGTTCGTCATAAAAAATCCTGGTCCCTTGAGTGGCCACCCAGCGATTGTTGTCCCATACGCATTGTTTCGCGTTAATGCGGCTTTTCAAGTAGCTTGGATTTTTGTTATAGGCCAGGATAATAACGTTTTTCATGAGGTGAGCCTCTTTGCTGTATGATTCGATGAGGTACATCCGGTTATTGGCTCCGATTTTGGCAAGGTTTTTGTATTGGTTATCCGGTTCCGAAAAATATAAATATTCCTTTTTGATAGCGTTGATTTTTCTCGCGGAGCGTGTTGCGATGGTTTCATTGGCAATGACAAGAACCAGGCTGATCATGAGGGCAAGAAAAATAAAAGGACCGACAAATCGAAGGAGGTGGATACCGCCTGACTGCATGGCGGTGAGTTCATTGTGGCGGATAAAACTGCTGATGATATAAAGGGTCGCGAGGAGAACCGCAATCGGCATGATCTGCGGCAGAGTTGCGACAACGAAATAAAAATAATACACAAAAAACATTTTGATCGGAATAGCCTTTTCAATCATATCGTCGCCATGCTCAAAGAGATCCACAAGGATGGCCAAAAGGATAAAGCTCACAAAGCAGTAGAGAAAAGGCAGGATACACCTGCGTAAAATGTATTTATCGATAATAAACATGGCTTAAGCGCTTTCGTAAAGATTTGTGAGATAGCCTGTTATATTGAAAAGACTTTTTATTGAAAAATCGATTATAAGGAAAAGTGAATATGTCAGCAAATCATTTTTTATTAATTTTACTAAAACTGCTTCAGCGTATAGGCGATTTTGTCTATCCCAGGTATTGCGAGGTTTGCGGGGAGGCCGTAAGGGATTATGGGTGCGAATACTTGTGTTCGAGGTGTTTGGACAAGATCGAATGGATTGAACCCTATCGATGTCTCGGATGCGCAAGGAGCCTGCCGTATGAAATCCGCAATCAAGATGAATGTGAGTGGTGTCGAAATCTTCATTTGGAATTTTCATCGTGCCGGGCGTGTGCGATTTATGACGGAGTCATCAAAGATTATATGCACGCGCTCAAGTATGAAAAGAGACTGTATTTGAAAGGATTTTTGTTTAGGCATATGAGACGGATCATGAAAAACGAGACAAATCGAGTTACGTATGACATGATTGTTCCGGTGCCGATGGTGCGCGGACGCCTTCTCGACAGAGGGTTTAACCAGGCTGACCTTTTAGCTCAAAGTATCAGTTCTTTTTTAGGTGTACCGGTCAAGAAGAAGGCCTTAAGGCGTCTTCATCATCGGACAACACAAGCGCGTTTAAATAAACATGAACGCATTTCTATGATTCAGGGCGCCTTTGACGTGCCCAAAAAAGATATTGTTGCCGGAAAAACGATTCTTATTGTGGATGATGTTATGACGACAGGAAGTACTCTCAACGAGTGTGCGAAAACATTGAAACAATCCTTGGCCAAAGATGTGCATGTGTTTGTCTGGGCGCG
>JADFSZ010000037.1 GCA_022560555.1 PVC group bacterium | reverse complement strand
GGATTATGAGTCCCCTGCTCTAACCAACTGAGCTAAGGGCCCAATGAAGAGCAAAAACATATTAGATTATGATCCCCTGCTCCCTGCTCGCCGATTTGTGGCGAGTAACCAGCAGAGCTCCCCAACCTGGAGCCCGAAATATCTCGTGCCCTATAGGGTACTCCCCAACCTGGAGCCCGAAATATCTCGTCCCCTTTTGGGGACTCCCCAAGTCTGGAACCCAAGATATTTCATCCCTGGAAGGGACTAAGGGCCCACTGAAGAGAAAGGATGCCCAATGGTTTATTCCAGAAAGCCCTCTAATTTACGGGCCCGTGTAGGATGCCGCAGCTTCTTTAAGGCTTTTGCCTCAATTTGACGCACACGTTCACGCGTAACATTAAAAATCTGCCCCACTTCTTCCAATGTCCGTGGATAGCCGTCAATAATCCCAAATCGAAGTTTAAGAACTTTCTTCTCACGCTCACTCAATGAATCCAAAATATCACTCATTTGTTCTTTCAGCATAGAATAGGCTGTCGCGCTCGCGGGACTAATCGCTGTTTTATCTTCAATAAAATCCCCAAAATGGCTGTCGCCCTCTTCGCCGATGGGGGCCTGTAAGCTAATGGGCTCTTGAGCAATTTTAATAATCCCCCGAACCTTCTCGATGGGCAATTCCAACTCCTCGGATACTTCTTCAGGCGTCGGTTCACGGCCGTATTCCTGTACAAGCTTACGTGTAATACGAAGAAGCTTGTTGATGGTTTCAATCATATGAACCGGGATGCGGATCGTACGTGCTTGATCCGCGATCGCACGTGTAATGGCTTGCCTTATCCACCATGTTGCGTATGTGCTGAATTTATACCCCCGCTGATACTCAAACTTGTCAACGGCTTTCATCAGGCCAATATTTCCTTCTTGAATTAAATCCAGGAAAGACAAGCCCCTATTCGTGTACTTTTTCGCGATGCTCACTACCAAACGCAGATTAGCGCTCACAAGCTCTTTTTTTCGAGCATCTAGTTCCGATTCACATCGAACAATACTATGCGTCAAGTTTCGCAATCCTGCAATATCCATTTTTGTTTCAGAAAGAAGTTTTCTTAACTTAATTTTCTCAACAGCCCGATTATTCGAAGTATTTTTCCCATCTTTCATTTTTTTGACTTTAAGATCCGATTTTTTAACTTCGTTAAAGATCATCTTTATCTTCTTGCCAATCTCAATAATCATCACGGCATCCAGGTTCATTCCGCGATACAATTCAACAATCTTTCTTTCGTAGCCGTTAATCTTATTGTCCAGATGTTTCTTCTTCTCATTATTGCGTGTTTTTGAGATACGATTGACATTGGCCGCAATTGTTCTATGAATATTCGATATTTTTGTCACCCATTTTGGGATTTTACTTAATACGCGATGCTTCTTGATATAATTAATATCAGCAAATACATCCTCGGGATTAATGATTTTATTTTTAACCCCCTTAAAGATCTGAGAAATTTCTTTCATCATAAGCGGCGACAAAAAGACACAATCCATAAGCTTTTCTTCGGCCGCTTCAATCGCTTTAGCTAATGCAATTTCTTCTACGTGAGTTAATAGATCAATTTCTCCCATTTCTTTCAGATACATACGAACCGAGTCTACGGATCGGGCTTGAGGGTAGGAGATATTTTCCTGAACCGCTTTTGCGTCTATCGGCCCCACCGTTACTTCCTCCCTATCGATTCTCTCGGCTTCGGCCTCATCAACAACACGCACACCAGCTTCATTCAGCCGATCTAATATTTCATCAATATGAACAGCTTCCGTCACATCGGACGGGAGCATATCGTTCAACATATCGTACGTTAAATAGCCGCGCTCAATACCTGTCTTCAATAATTTATCAAACTCATTCTGCTCCCGTTTCTCCTCTCGAGCCGACGGTTGGTAAACCATAGTGCTCACGGCCCCGGCAGGCTTCCCACCCATGGGACGCTGCCGGACATCTCCCTGCGTCGGGGGAAGAATCTTAGTCTTTCTTAACGATGTCATCGAATGGTTTCTTTTGACGCCTTTCTTTTCAGGATGGCCTCTCTTTAATCTAATTTTCATCTTTTTCTTTACGGATGGTTTCCCTGAGGGTCTCTTTTTCTTTTTCACAGTATTTTTCCTTTTTAAGAATCTTTCTTTTTTGAGGATTTCCTCTTAGTTTTATTTTGTCAAGATTGACTCGTTTCCTTTTTAGCCATTTTGATTATTAAAAACGTAACGTACGGAATATCTTCTAGTTATAGAGTTGAATATATAAAACAACTACCTTTTCGTTTGCATTTCAGCTAAAATTTTATATTCTTTCAAATATTTGTTCATTTCGTCATAATTGCGCTCATCTTCCATTTTTTTGATCATCAATTTTAGCTGCTCCTTCTTGTTCTTTTGAAAGTTCTCATACATCCGCTGCAAACAATCATTGATGGCCTCTTTCGGCTCCCGGGTTTCAAAGGGCTCCTCACTCAGTCGCGCCACCAACTGGTGCAGATGGACGTCCTGCAGACGATTGATAATCCGTGAAACAATATGCTCATCAATCGCTTCGTCTTCTATGAGACTTGTAGCGATTTTGGCGAGATCCGGATCCATAAATTGGCTAGGCGAAAGTTTTTCTTTTACATAACCCACCATCTGGGGATAATGAAACATTAGCCTTAAAAGCATTTCTTCCGCGACGTTTTTTTTGCTCTTATGAGCAACTTTTTCTTGGAAGTTGTTTTTAACCGGACGTTTTTGCTGACGCGTATTATACTCCGCGATAACAACGGAAGACTCTAACTCTAGATCGTCCGCTAAGCGCGCCAGATAATCCTGACGCATAATCTCGTTGTTAATTTTTCGAATGGTTAAAAACATCTCATCCGAAATACGAACCTTAGCATGAATATCCAGTGTCTTTGCGCTTCTTTTCAAAAAATCCATTTTGTATTGATAAAAGTCCTTGCTTTGAGCGTGAAGTTTCTCAAAACCGTTTAGTCCAAATTCCGACACATACGAATCCGGATCATATCCCTCGGGAAGAGTTGCGATTTTTACCGTCATATCTTCTTCCAAAAACAAATCCAAGCTGCGCAACATGGCCGTTTGGCCAGCCGCATCCGCATCAAAAATTATCAGTATTTTTGTAGTATACCTTTTGATCAAACGCGCGTGTTCGCTCGTCAATGCCGTTCCTAAGGTAGCTACACAATTTGAAACTCCGGCCTGATGCAGCCGTATACAATCCGTGTACCCTTCAACAATGACAACAAAATCATCTTCCAAAATTCTCTTTTTAGCTAAGTGCAACCCATAGAGATGCCTGCCCTTACTAAATACTTCAGTTTCGGGGGTATTGACATACTTTGGCATCTCATCACCCAGTGCCCTTGCCCCAAAGCCAATAACCTTATTGTAGACATTGAGGATGGGAAACATAAGTCGATTTCGGAATCGATCGTAATGCGAGTTACGTGTATCATTTTTGATAATAAGCCCTGCCTTTTCTAAAACGAGCGGGGGAATTTCTTTCTTCGTTGCGGCCTGAAATAAACCAACCCAATCATTAGGAGAGAATCCCAAGCGAAAGCTTTCGATGGATTTGTCCGTAATCAACCTTTCTTTTAAATAGGCTGCCGCACTTTGACCATGTTTGGGATGCTCCAGGATTTTTTGAAAATACTTCATCGCCATTTCATTCACATCAAACATTTGATCCCGGATAGAGGGAACCTGTCTGCGGGCAGCATCACCCTCTTTGAGCGATACGCCCGTGCGTTCTGCAAGAATTCGCACGGCCTCCTGAAAATCCGCCTTTTCATATTCCATCACAAATGAAAACACATTGCCCCCCACTCCGCATCCAAAACAGTGAAAAATCTGTTTGTCAGGATTGACAACAAAGGAAGGGGTTTTTTCTTGATGGAAAGGACACAAGCATTTGAAGTTTTTTCCGATCTTCTTGAGCGGAATATGAAAGGAAATCACATCAACAATATCACACTTTGACTGGATTTCGCTGATTGCCTCCCTGGAGATAAACATAAAACCTAACCACCCAAGCAAAGGTTACTCTTCGTGAAACTTATGATATCAAAGGACTTATACCTAGAAAAAGTAAATAAATTTATACTATATAGAGGTCTTTGTCAACCTTTTTCCTGCATAATATATAAGGCAAATTTTATCAATATATTGCATATATAAGATGTGGTGCCTCCTCCAAAGCTTTCTCAAAATATATGCAAAAAAAACGCCGAACATCTTCGGCGTTTCGGATCAATAAACTACCCGGCCTGGACTTGAACCAGGAATAACAGGACCAAAACCTGTAGTGTTACCAATTACACCACCGGGTATCTATCGTAAATCGATAATCGTTATCCGATATTCGTGAATGGGAATACGTAAATCAAAAAAATACAGATAACACCTCACATCCAATGACAAGGCCTATCTGCTCACTATAGTCACAATCCATCTTCTATATGTCTAGCGATAACCGCATCTCAATTTTCACTTCTCTATTATCGATTATCTGTAATCGGTTATCGGCTAAAGATCCGTAGCCTCAAGTTTAGCTTCTAAAGGATCCGACGGCTGCATAATGTACGTTGATTGACCGACCCGGGTTGGGCTCGGCCTTTTTGGCTCTGGTTCATGAGCCCTGGACACAGAAGCATGATTGGACCTAGCTAATTCAGATTCGTATGCTTTTAAAACTTCAGCCTGAATATATTCTCTTGCATTCGCTGTTATGGGATGCGCGATATCTCTGTGCTCTTGAAATTTTTCATCTTTAGGATTAGAAAAGTTTTTTGCCGGTAAAATTCCTCCGCATTGATTGCAATGTTTGGCGCCTACAACATTTCTGTGCCGACATTTCGGACAGGGATCTTTCATCTTTCGACTTGGCATCGCGATAAACATTCCTTTACTGCCTTCAATAACTTTTAAATCACGAACAACAAAACTGTCATCAAACGTTATGGTTGCATAGGCTTTCAGCTTTTTATCGCCATCGCTTCTTAAAAACACTTTTGTCTCCGTAATCTTCATGACGCAAGACTCCTTTCTAAAAATGTTTCAAAAAGTCTACGATGCCGAATTTACGTTAGCATACGGCCTCTCAGGGTGTCAAGAGGATTTTGGACGCCCAATGGAGCCTCAAAAAGAAGAAAAGAGCCTGCAGCTATAAAGGGTCGAACTCGTTTATGGATTGCTCGATTTTAGCACGAACTTCCTCATTGGCAGGATCTTTTTCGAACGCAATCTCCCAAAATTCACGGGCCTTATCGATTTGCCCTAATTCAAAAAATATATCCCCCATATGCTCACTAATGATCGGATCATCCGGCATAGATTCAAGGGCTTTAATCAACTCCTTCTTTGCTTTTTCAAATTCACTTTTCTTGTAGTAGACCCACCCAAGACTATCAAGATAAGCCCCGTTCCCGGGAGATAATTCAAGGGCCTTGGTCACAAGCTCCAACGCTTCATCAAGATGAACCCCCCCTTCAGCATACATGTAGCCGATGTAATTGTACGCATCGGCACTATCCGGATTAGCGCGTATTACCGCACGAAACGCCTCAATAGAATCATCAAATTGTCCTATCTTTTCATAAACAACCCCAAGGTTAAAATGAATGAACTCATTATCTTTGTAAGACTCACTTCGAAGACCCTCTTTAAGGAGATCTATGGCCTTTTTATACTTACTTATGCGATCATCCATGTAAGCGGATGATAAAAGAATAATTGTTTGCAAATGATATGGATCTACACCTAATGCTTTTTCAAGGATGATGATAACGTCTTCGGGCCTATCCGCTCTCAGGTAAACGTAAGCCAAATAAGCGTATGCATCCATATCACCGGGATTGAGGGCCAAAACTCTTTTATATTGAGCAATAGCGTCTTCGTACTTCTCAATATCAAAATATGTCTGCCCCAAACGTTTATACAGATTTGTGTTAAGCGGATTAATGGATAGTGCGTCTTTATATTTTTTGACAGCTAATTTATTTTTCCCGATAATTTCATAAATCACCGCTAAAGTTACATGAGCTTCCATATATTTTGGCTCAAGTTCAATAGCTCTTTTCAAACTCCCGATGGCCTCATCTGTTCGCTTGGCTTTACTATAGACAACGCCTAAATTAAAGTGAATTGCCGGACTTTCGGGACGCATCGCCAAAATGCTCTTGTAGGAATCAATGGCTTGATCATATTTCTTTTGCTTAACCAAAACATCGGCGAGTAGTATGTGCGAATCTAAATTCGCAGAATCAAGTTCAACCATTTTTCGATAAGATTTTTCGGCTTTTTCAATTTCTCCCTGATACATGTACAGGAGCCCTAAATATGTATAGATCTTCACATCACCGGGATCTTTTTGAAGGGCTTCCTGAAAGGAGGACAGCGCCTTATCATAATCCCGTTTTTTCAGGTAAATGTTTCCCAGGTATATATAAGGACGCGCATTATCAGGATCAAGCCGAACAACCTCTTCATACTCAGAAACGGCATCATCTAGATTCATTTTTTTTTCATGAATAAGCCCGACCATAAAATGGGCGAGAGCGCCGGCATCGTTCGAATTTACAAGCTTATCTATAGGAATTTCTTCAATAACACGGCTGACAGCGGCAAAAAGAGGGCTTTGAACATTGCCATGATACAAGAAGCTAATAGACAGGATGAACAAAAAACCTGCGATGATCCACAAACTATTAGATCGTGAGCAAAGAACCATCTTGTGAGAACTCATGAATCACGCTTATCGGTTTTTCTTTTTGTGACGATTTTTTCTGCGACGTTTCTTTAACTTATGTCGATTCATTTTCTTTTTTTTTCGCTTCTTTCCACAAGGCATAACCTAGGCTCCTTTAATTCAAACGATCTTAACAAATAACTTTATTGAGAGGGTACTCGACAATCCCTTGAGCCCCGAAATCTTTCAGCTGAGGAATGATTTCTCTAACAATATTTTCATCAATGACGATTTCAATCGCGCACCAATTCTTTTCAGTGAGTTCAGATACCGTCGGCTTTTTAAGAGCCGGGATAAGTTTGAGTAATTTTGGGACATCCTTTTTTCTCACATTCATTTTCAAACCAACCTTCTCCTCCGCTTTGAGAGCTCCGTTCAAAAGCAACGCGATATTTTTAATTTTCTTTTTCTTCCAGGGGTTCTTCCAGCTAGAACGATTCGCGATAAATTTTGTCGTTGATTCAACAATCGTGTCAACAATCCTCAAATTATTGGCCCGCAACGAAGAGCCTGTCTCGGTTAGTTCTACGATTGCATCCACCAACGCAGGAGCTTTGACCTCCGTGGCCCCCCACGAAAATTCGACTTCAGCCTTCACGTGATTTTTTTTCAAGTAGCGTTTTGTCGCGTTAACCAACTCAGTCGCGATTCTCTTGCCCTGAAGATCTTTCACGGAATAAATGGACGAATTCTCAGGAACCGCCAAAACCCATCTCACGGGACACCGCCGCTGTTTTCCGTAAACAAGCTCACTCACCTCAACAACGCTCGCCGCATTTTCTTGGATCCAATCCTGACCGGTTAAACCCGCGTCCAAGACACCCTCTTCGACATATCGTGCCATTTCCTGCGCGCGAATCAATAGAACCTCTATATCCTCATCATCAATGGACGGAAAATAGGAACGTGAGGAATTCCCGATGGAAAATCCCGCCTTTTTGAACAAATTTTTTGTTGACTCCTCTAAGCTGCCCTTAGGGATGCCGAGCCTTAACACACTTTTCTTCACTATCTCATCCTCCTAAAATTAGCTATAAATCCTATAATCTTAAAAACTTGGAGCAAGATTTATAGCATATCTCAAAAAAAAGGTCAACAATATCTTTCGTGTTTTTTTCCTAAATCCTTGACAATAATCTCCATACGAATAAAATAACACCCATTGAAACATCAAGACTGCTAGCATTTGAGCAGGGTAACACGAACCGTACTCATAAGAGGACATCTATGGTTAAAAAGATCATACAAGACTTCTTTCAGAATATCAATGAGGCCCTCCAAAATCCGGTCCTTTTAAAATCCAAAGATCCAAATTCGAGCTTATTTATTAAGCCGAACAACTGGAAAGAGCTCCTTGATCTTTCTACCCTGGAGGAAGCTCTTGATGAAACCATCCACAAGGACCTTGCAGTCACAAAAGCCATTCAAAAGTCTCAAAATTATTTATTGTCCCTCCAGAATAAAGATGGCTATTGGTGCGGAGAGCTCATTGTAAACACCACCATTCCCTCGGATTATGTTTTTCTTTTCCGCCTTTTAGGGATTAAAGAACCCGACAAAGAGAGGAAACTCCTTAAGCATGTTTTGAACAACCAGCTCGATGACGGAGGATGGAATGTTTATCCTAACGGTCCCGCTGAAATCAATGCCACCATTAAAGCTTATACCACGCTAAAAATTTGCGGACATCCCCCGAATTCCCCTCACATGAAAAAAGCCCGTAAATGGATTCTTAAACGCGGCGGATTGGACGCGGCCAATACTTTCACAAAAATCTATCTTGCTCTTATAGGCCAATTCCCTTGGAAAAAGATTCCCGCTATTCCGTCCTTCATTATGCTGTTACCGACTTGGTTTTATTTTAATATTTACGAGATATCGTCATGGTCGCGGGGAATCCTTATCCCCTTAATCATTATTTACGCTAAAAAACCTTTTTTTCAAATATCCGAGACCCAGGATATCCAAGAGCTTAAAATTGATACGGAAGAACATTTTTATGACGAGAGAGCTGTTAACGTTAACAAAAGTATGGCAACGTGGCGGCATTTTTTCCTTGCGGCAAACACTCTATTTAAATTTCTTGAAAAGGTCACATCCAAATTTAACGATAATTTTGCTCTAAAACGTGCGGAAAAGTGGATTCTTCAGCATCAGGAACATTCCGATGGTCTTGTCGCCATTTTTCCTGCTATGGTCAATGCGATTCTTTCTTTTAAAGCTCTAGGTTACAGCAATCACCATCCGGCCATTCAAAAGGAGCTTCATGAACTTGAAAAGCTTGAGGTTGATCTGGGAGATTCCATGCGTATGCAGCCTTGTTTTTCTCCTGTGTGGGATACGGCCATTTGTTCGATTGCTTTAGCTGAATCCGGTCTCAAAAGAGATCACCCTTCTCTCGTGAATGCCTGCAACTGGCTTGTCTCTAAGGAAGTCAAAATTCGTGGTGACTGGCAGATTAAACGACCCCACATTCCCACGGCCGGTTGGGCTTTTGAATTTGAAAATCAGTTTTATCCTGATATCGATGACACAGCCATGGTGATTTTAGCCCTTCGCCGTATTGCCCTTAAGGATATCACCGGAGAAACCGCCAGGGAACAGGCAATTTTGCGCAGCCTCAACTGGCTCCTGGCTATGCAAGGACGTGACGGTGGATGGGCGGCGTTCGATGTTGATAATAATAAAGAAATTTTTACCCAAGTTCCTTTCGCTGACCATAACGCTCTGTTAGACACCAGTTGCGCCGATATTACGGCCCGCGTACTCGAAACGCTTGGAAGTCTAGGATATGACCTGAGTTATCCTGAAATACAGCGTGCCGTGTCATACTTAAAGAACCAGCAGGAGAAAGACGGCTCTTGGTACGGACGGTGGGGTGTAAATTACGTATACGGGACATGGCAAGTTCTCCGAGGCTTAGAGCACATAGGGGAGAACATGCAAAAACATTACATACAAGCGGCTGCGAATTGGTTAAAACTCTGTCAAAATCAAGACGGCGGGTGGGGAGAAACATGTGCTTCTTATGATGATTTAACATTTAAAGGAATGGGTCTTTCTACACCTTCGCAAACAGCCTGGGCTGTTATGGGCCTCATATCCTCGGGACACCTTATGACCACAGAAGTGACAAACGGCATTCAATATCTTATTCAGAATCAAACCCAAGACGGAAGCTGGATAGAAGATCAAGCCACAGGAACGGGATTTCCCCGTGTATTTTATCTCATCTACACAATGTACAAGGATTATTTCCCGCTTTTAGCCCTCTCTACTTATCACATCATGGTTCAAAAAGCACTCTTATCAGACCAAATCACTTCATCTTAAAAAAGGAAACTCTTAAAAAACAAATCGTTCATTTTAATAAGCGAGCAATTCTTTTTTGAGAGGGGCCTTTGATAATCCCTTTTTCCGTAATGATCGCTGTAATCAGATGCCGGGGGGTGACATCAAAGGCGGGGTTATAAAAAGAAACATGGCAAGGCGCCGTTTGTTTTCCGAATCCATTATAAATTTCCTCATGCGGCCGCTCTTCTATAGGGATCTTCTTTCCGCTGGAGATAGACAAGTCAAATGTCGAGCTTGGAGCAACGACATAAAATGGGATTTTTAGACTTTTACATAATAACGCAATTCCATATGTTCCGATTTTGTTCGCGGTATCTCCGTTAGCGGCAATACGATCGGCTCCGACAAAAACTTTATGTATTTTTTTAACTTTCATAACATGCGCAACCATATTGTCGCAAATTACCGTCACACCGATTTTGGCCCTCATAAGTTCCCACGCGGTTAGACGTCCACCCTGCAGCAATGGTCGTGTTTCATCAACAAATACCTCTATTTTTTTCCCCTGGCTACACGCTTTATATATAACCCCCAGAGCCGTTCCGCATCCGCCCGTAGCCAAAGCCCCCGTATTGCAATGAGTCAAAATTCGATCTTTGGATTTTACAAGACGAGCGCCATGCTCGGCCATGCTCGCGCACATTTGCCTGTCTTCATTCAAAATCATTTTTGCTTCAAGGCACAATCGCTGTTTGAGTTTTGACAAGGACAAGTGTTTGTGGTCCAGCACAGCCCTTTTCATGCGATCCAAAGCCCAAAACAAGTTTACAGCCGTCGGACGGGAAGCAGCTAAAACTTTTATGTTTTTAAGTATTTCTTGATAAAATTTTTCAAAGGTTTTTGCACGGCTTTGCGAGGCCCCTAACGCAACACCCATCGCTGCCGCGATCCCAATCAACGGAGCCCCCCGCACTTGCAAGGATTTTATCGCTTGATAAACTTGCTTAACATTCCTGCACGTACGATAACGGCAGAGGTGCGGTAGTTGGGTTTGATCCAAAATTTTAATGCCTCTTTTTGACCATCGAATCGCCTCAACCGTTTTAATATTCACTCTCATTGTGTCAATCCATATATATGTTTATAAAACCCAAAGAGCGCCATCATCGAACTATTATGGATAATATGAACCGAAATGGATGCTGTTAACGATCCGGTCCGTTCGTATAGAAAAGTCAAGAAACATCCAAGAAAAAATATCGGTATAAAAGCGTACAGATTCGCGTGAATTAAAGAAAATATAATCCCAATCATAATGATCGAGGCAAAGACGCCGTATTTTTGTCGTACAGCCGGATACATAAGTCCGCGAAAAATGATTTCTTCACAAATGGGACCGATAACGCAGGCCAATAAAACTAAAAATAGAATTACGATAGCGGATTGTTCCGCCATCATCATTGGTATCAGCGGATGAGGCTGTATGGTGCGTCCCAAGAGCCTCATAAGAAAAAAAGATATAATGATGCCGGAAAACATAACAGGAACAAAACCAATATAGGAAAGAAGCCCCCAGAGAATCGCTTTAAATTTCTTATGTGCTTTTATTCCTATAGCCCCAAGGCTTTGTCCAAAAATCTTGGTAATACGAAAGAAGGTATAAATGACAATGCCTATATCCAATATCAAAGCATTGAGCCCTTGAAC
>JADFSZ010000036.1 GCA_022560555.1 PVC group bacterium | reverse complement strand
AAGAAAATTTTCGATATCGTAATTTGTGATGATGTCATCATTTACGATCGTGACTATCTTATACTATTGAGCAAAGAGGAAATGGTTCGACAAGAAAAAAGTAAGCGTCGACACAAGCACGGCAAGAAAAAGACTTTTTAGGATATCCGGTTTTATAAACTTCATCATGGTTACAATTCATGTTAAGCGGTTAATTCCCCTGCGAGTTTTTCTTCTCCTTCAACAAGTTTGACAGAGATCAGACGGGAAATGCCGGGTATCTCCATTGTAATACCGTAGAGTGTATCCGCAATGGAAATGGTTTTTTTGTTGTGTGAAATAATAATGAACTGCGTTTTATTCAGGAACTGCTGCAACAGAGTTACAAATCGGTCAATATTCGCATCATCAAGAGGAGCGTCGATTTCGTCTAAAACACAAAAGGGGCTCGGACGAACCGTGAACAGCGCGAACAGGATCGCAATCGCCGTCATGGCTTTCTCTCCCCCGGACATCAGAGTGATATTCTGCATCTTTTTCCCAGGGGGACGCGCCATAATGTCAACCCCGCTTTCTAGTACATTGTCCTCATCCACCAAAACCAAGTCAGCCTGCCCCCCATCAAACAGGATCTTAAAATATTCCGAAAAATGCCGGCGAACCGATTGAAATGTTTCGATAAACTGTTTTTTAGTTGTCGCGTTAATTTTGCGAATCACCTTTTGGAGTGATTCCTTGGCCTCCACAAGATCATCCTGCTGTTCAATGAGAAATTTGTATCGTATCTCCAACTCTTCGTTTTCTTCAATCACGTCCTCATTTACGGGACCGATCGATTCAACTTTACTCTTCAGAGTGTCGCGTTTCTCGATCCATTCAGCGGGAATCTCCGTGACATGATACTCCGGGGGCAAATCAGCAAATCGAATTTGATAGGTATTGTGAATCAAGTTGTCTTGATTCTCAAACGACATCTTTTTTTCTGTTTCCTCAATTTCTTTGGCACTAATCATCGTCTGGCTTTGGCGCAATTCCTGTTGCGCGATTTTTAAGCCGGTCATTTCGTTATCAAGCTGAACCTCGGCCTCATCCTTTTTTTGAGTTTGGCGCTCCAGCTCATGCTTCAAGGTTTCGATTTCCCCGCGTAAATTCTGTAATTTTCCCTGAATTTCCCCGGATTCTAATAAGAGCGCCTCCCGACGGCTCGTCAATTCTCTATGATGCACATTTTTTGTTTCAATTTGGGTTCGCTCTTCTTGATTTCGCAGATTTAACCGCTCGAGCCTGGACGACTCCGCGGTAAGTTTCTCACGAATCCCGGCAAGATTCACTTTCAAAGTTGTTGTTGTTTCACGCAACTCTTCGCGCTTTGTTTTCATGCATTCAATATCCTGTTTGATTTGTTCAATGGACGTTTTGACAATGGCCTCATCAGTGTCCAAAGTTTCAAGAGCGCTTTCCTTTTCTTTTAACAACTCAACGTATTCAGCCAGGTTTTTATTCAAGTCATTTGATTCAGACTCTAAAATGAATATTTCATCGCTCATATGTTCATTTTGCCACTTCAGATGTGCGCGTTCTTTTTCAAGCGTCTCTTTTTGGAGGCCCAGTTCTTCGAGCTTGTCCTGAACGGACAGCTTTTCTTCTTCTTTAACCTGAGTCGTTTTACGAATACTCTCAACCTTCTCTTTTAATTCATTTTCACGTACAGCATAATCTTCAAAATCCTTTCTGAGATCGCCGATTTGGGTATCTCTCATCAATAAATCTTTTGATTGAGCGTCCGGACTTCCTCCCCAGAGAATACGGCCGCCGTCATCAAAACATTCGCCGCGTAACGTGACGATCCGGCCCCCCCATACACGATCGGTCAAAACCGCGCGGGCTGTCACATCATTGTCAACAACAAGCGTGTTTTTCAAAAAGGCTTCCAGAACACATAAATTTTGATCTTCATATCGAACAAAATCTATGGCTCTTCCGCATACACCCGGACGATTCCATAAAGAATAATGCGCGTTTTCGTCTGAAGCGGAGACATCCGCACTTCGAACAAAAAACTTTGCGTTTCCTTTTTTCGTCCGGTACAATTCATCAATGAGACCTTTCGCGTTTTCGTCTTGATCTACAACAATAATCTGTAAGTCATAACGTAAAGCGGACTCGACGGCCAGAGTATATTTTTCGTCCACAACAACCATTCCCGCTAAAGCCCCGTGCACATGTTCTCTATGCACCCCCTTCTCGGCACAATCCAATGCGGCCTTTACACCATCCACATATCCCTCGTGATTCATCCGCAATTGTTCAAGAAGCTCGAGCCGTGACCGGCAAATTTCACGCTCTTTAACAACGTCTTCGAAGGATTTTCTTGTTTCCTCGAGATAAGTCAAATTGGCCTCTATGTTACATGCCTGTGTGAGATGGGTATCCTCAAGGCTCTCGATTTCATTCAAAAGGACGTCTAGCTGATCTTTTTTAAGGCGTAGATCCTCTGCCAAAGATGATTTTTTATCCTTCTGCCGGCTCTCTTCCGTAACAACCTTTTCTTTGCGATCCGACACGTGACTCATACTGGTTTTGATGGCCTCGATCGCATTCGTTACCTTCGCCAGTTGACTTTGAATATCCACATACTCGCTTTCGCGATATTCCATTTCTTTTTCTTTGCCTTGAATATTGTCCTGTGCTTGAGACAGATCCAAATTAATTTGATTCATGTTCTTGCTGCTATTTTCATTTTGGCTGTTCAGTTCCGCCAAGCCTCTTTTGATTTCCTCGATTTGCGTACTCCAATCGGAAAGCTTCTTTTCTGATCGAATGTTTTCTTCGATAATGTGTTCAGAATTGCTTTCAATTTCACAGATTCGGTCTTTGTTAAAATCTAATTTACTTCCCCATAAACTCATCTTTTTGTCAGACTCCACATACTGCTGATTCAAAGTCTGAAGGGTGTCAGACAATTCATGGAGGCTGTGGCGAATCTCCTCAATCTTAGCTTCTTGGCGGATCGAATCCGTCGTCAGCCTTTCTTCCTTCTCACGCATTGTTTTTTTATCTTCACAGATTTTCCGGATCACACTCGACAGATCGCTCATATCTTTATAAAATATTTTAAGCTCAAAATCCCGTAAAGCACTGTAAAATTCTTTATACCGACGAGCCTTGTTCACCTGTCGGTTAATGGAATTTAGCTGCCGCTTGATTTCTAAAACCACATCAGCCACGCGAAGAAGATTTTGTTCCGTTGCCGCTAATTTCCGCAGAGCTTCTTTTTTGTGTGCTTTGTATTTTGTGATTCCGGCCGCTTCTTCAAAAATATATCTCCGGTCCTCGGATTTCATATTAATGATCTGTCCGATCCGGCCTTGCTCAATCACGGAATACGCGCTCGTTCCGACACCCGTCCCTAAAAACATCTGGTGAATATCTTTTAATCGACACGGATTTTTATTGATAAAATAATCGCTTTGTCCCATCCGCGTCATCCGACGCGTTATGGTGACTTCATTGTATTCAACAGGAAGAAGCTGACTTTCATTGTCAAAGGTCATCGAGACTTCGGCCACATTAAAAGCCGGCATTTTGTCCGTGCCGCTGAAAAGAACATCCGCCATCCGTGTGCCGCGCATTTGCTTCGCGCTTTGTTCGCCAAGAACCCATTTAATCGCGTCGGAAATGTTACTTTTTCCGCACCCATTGGGTCCGACCACACCGGTAACACCAGGCTCAAATGTTAGAGTTGTTTTATGCGGGAAGGATTTAAATCCAAAAAGTTCAAGTTTTTTCAAAAACATTGTGTCCCCCTAATAGCCATCGCTTAAATCAACTTGAATCCCCTATTTTATACTAAATTTAATATAAGTTGTCAAGCTTTCCACTACAGGTAGGGGGTTGAGGACTCATAGGCTAGAGATAACTTGATATTTTGGAAGAATTTAGGTCTAAGGATAGATGGACTTAAGGGATAAGCGGAAAACTATTCCTCTAAAACCAAAGGTTTATCGTAATCACGACTTTGGCAAAAACCACGGAAACCGTACTCATCAACTTAATAAGGATATTCAATGCCGGGCCGGATGTATCCTTAAACGGATCCCCGACAGTATCTCCGACAATGGCGGCTTTGTGAGCCGCAGATCCTTTACCGCCATAAGCGCCGTTTTCAATATGCTTTTTGGCATTGTCCCATGCTCCTCCCGCGTTCGCCATCATCACAGCAAGAACAAATCCCGTCACTGTAGCGCCCGCCAGAAGAGATATAACCATTTGAACACCACCAACGATTCCTATGATAATCGGAGCCAGAATAGCCAGTAAAGAGGGAAGAATCATTTCCTTTTGGGCCGCCTTCGTGCTGATAAGAACACAGGCCGCATAGTCCGGTTTGGCTTTATTTTCCATGATTCCTTTGATCTCACGAAACTGACGCCGAACCTCTTCCACCATTTTCCCGGCGGCTCTGCCGACGGCTTTCATCGAAAGCGAGCAAAACAAGAAGGGAAGCATAGCTCCTATAAACAGCCCGCTGATAATAATCGGGTTTAGCAAACTCATATTCAGCTCTGCGCTACCGTTCAGTTCAATCAAAATTTCTGAACTTCGCTGGGAATACGCCGCCAATAAAGCCAGAGCCGTCAACGCAGCCGAACCAATCGCAAATCCTTTTCCCGTTGCGGCTGTTGTGTTTCCCAGCATATCCAGCGCATCCGTACGCTTTCTGACTTGCGGCTCCATTTGAGCCATCTGCGCGATTCCACCGGCATTATCCGCCACGGGCCCATAAGCATCTGTTGCGAGTGTAATTCCCAACGTTGAAAGCATCCCAACGGCGGCAATCCCAATACCATAGAGCCCTATAGCAAAATGAGCTCCGCCACCGGCTATGAAATAACTGGTCAATATCCCAATGACAATCGTTAACACAGGTATAGCGGTGGAAAGCATCCCTGTCGAGATCCCCGCAATAATCACAGTGGCACTGCCCGTCTGGGCTTGAGACGCAATGTATCGTGTCGGAGAGTACTTATCCGATGTAAAATACTCCGTGAAAAAACCTATCACATTTCCGACAACCAATCCAACAATCATGGCCCACCAAAGCCCGATCGAATCGCTTCCCATAAATTTTTGAACGATAAAATATCCCATAACTCCGACAAGAAATGTGCTGCTATAAACGCCTTTTCTCAATGCATTAAGAAGGGCTCCTTGAGAGTCTTCATCGCGCACCCGCACAAAAAACGTACCTACAATGGATGCAATAATTCCCACGGCCGCTAATAGCATAGGAAGGAGAATGCTTTTTACAACCATGGGGCCCGTGAAAGCCACGATCCCTAATGCCGCCGTCGCGACGATGGATCCGATATAGGACTCATATAAGTCGGCTCCCATCCCGGCAACGTCGCCGACATTGTCACCGACATTATCCGCTATTGTGGCCGGATTTCTAGGATCATCCTCAGGGATTCCTGCTTCGATTTTCCCTACTAGATCCGCACCAACATCAGCCGCTTTAGTAAAAATCCCTCCGCCAAGACGTGCGAAAAGAGCCATGGAGCTCGCTCCCATCACGGATGTCAAAAGTATGGACGCAATAAAACGATTTGGATTCATGTCTCCTAAAAAATGGTTTTGCGTCCACCAATCTAAAATCACAAACCAAGCAAAAAGATTTAAGAGCCCCAAGCCAACCACAGATATTCCCATGACAGTGCCGCTGCCAAAAGCAACTCTCAAACCATCATTGAGGCTTGTTTTCGCAGCCCACGCCGTACGGGCATTGGAGGAGGTGGCGACTTTCATACCGATAAATCCGGCCAAGCCAGAACTAAACCCACCGGTTAAAAACGCGAAGGGTTCAAACCATGAAATGATTTTAAAATAGGAGAGGATCGCGAGAAGCAAAAACATGACGGCAAAAAAAATAGCCACGCCTAAATATTGTCGTCGAAGATAGGCGTCAGCCCCCGTGCGGATGGCTAAAGACACCTCCACCATTTTGGCCGTTCCTTCTTCGAGGGAAAAAATTTTCCGTGTCACAACATACGCAAAGACAAAAGCAATCAATATGCTGAAAACGATTAATCCATACGGCAACCACATATAATGGGTATCTCCGGCTTTTTTATAATTCGTTCGCTATCTTTAAGTTATACACAATAATTGCGGCAGGATTATAGAGCCAATTTCACATTTTGTCAAACAATGTCCATCCTGCCACTTTGAGGCGCATTATATGAGCTGATGGGGACTTTTAAGAAATGGGGATTGAATGGTGCCTACGGCTATTCATACTGCTGCCCAAAAAATCCATCCGGCGATCTTTAATCATATGACTACCGGAACGGGTCAGAAGGAATTTGTGCATTTGGCGCGCGATCATATTTATTTGCCCAAAATGATAAATTTGGCGTTTTTCATTTGTGACAATGGCGATAGAAAGACTCATCAAAGGGCCTAAGGTCAACTCGCCTTTTCGATCCTTGGAAATCACATATTGATGTTCAAGATCTTTTTGGCTGTAAAGAGATGTTTTAAAAATTTCGAATTCCCGAAGAATATTTTGACAGATCATATCCATCCGGTTGACATCATCGATCACAACAAAATTATCGCTTCCTAAATGTCCGCAAAAACTTGACTTTGTCCGATCACATTTCGCAAAAGTGTTTTTGATGATTCTCGCTAACCCTCTCAAAACGTCATCCCCCTGAAGATACCCAAAAAGCTCGTTATAGGTTTCTAATCCATTGATATCGATCCAGGCTGTCGCGAACAATATATTCCGACGAATGATGTCTTCAATCATGTCACGCGTCCATAAACGGTTGGGTAAATGTGTCAACGAATGAAGACTTCGCGCGGAAATCTTTTTTGTTTTAAGAATTTTCTCGATGCGCGCGCTCAATTCCACAGCCCGAACAGGACTCACAATGTAATCATCCGCATATCTGTTGACAACATGCACGAAAAGAGAAAAATCCTCCGGGGACGAAATAACAATAATCGGAATTTTCTTATGTCCTAGGCATTCACGAAATTCGACAAACATCTCTTTGGTAACTTCCTTTAAGGGAAGATTGATCAGAAGGAGGTCGCACGGCAAGCGGCTTAGCTTAGAGGATATCCTTTCAATAGAACTTTCGATATGAAGACTGTACACAAGGCCGGACAAGCCTTGAGTAACTTCAGCATGATTTCTACGGCTCAGGAGCCATAGATGATGTTTTGTTTTAGCTTGTCTCATTATCGCTCGTTTTCGTGCCTTTTTTATTAATCCCCGTACATACTGAACTCCACCTTTGTTCCTTAATGGTTTTGCAATCGACAGGCCAAAATTTCATCCTTAAAATCGTAATTCGTGTAAAGTATTTTATATGAATAATTTACGCCCACAACTCACCTGAATTTCTCCATGTTCTGTACACAGGTTTTTGAAAAGCTGCCCATAAATGGCTTCCAAGAAGTCTCTATGTTGAAAAAAACAACAATAATAAAAAAAGGGGGAGGGGAATGTAAGAGAGGATGCCCTTAGCATGATCGTACTATTGATAGCGTCGCTTGACTTCTAAAAACTGCTGTTCCACATTTCCAAAAGCTTTAACGATGATGGGATCAAAATGTTTGCCCGGTTCACCCAAAATAATTTTTTTTGCTTCCTCATGACTCATCGCGTCTTTGTAAACTCTTTTGGAGACAAGAGCGTCATAAACATCACACAACGCAACGATCCTCCCGCACAGCGGGATGTCTTTTCCCTTGGTCCCTTGGGGATATCCGTTCCCATTATATTTTTCGTGATGAGTCAACGCGATAATCCACGCCAATTCAAAGTGGGGTTTGTTTTGCATCATCGTATAAGCGTCTTTTAAAATGGTTGCGCCGATCGTTGTGTGTGTTTTCATAATTTCAAATTCCTCAACCGTCAATTTTCCGGGTTTTAACAAAATACTGTCGGGAATCCCAACTTTTCCGATATCATGAAGAGGGCTTGATCGATAAATATTCGCGATAAATCCTTTTTCAATTTGTTCGTCAAATTCATACATGCTCGAAAGTTCATGCGTAAGAACAACACAATACCGGCGAATCCGATCCAAATGTTCACCTGTTTCGTGGTCACGTGATTCTGCCAACTTCGCCAAAGCATAAAGTCCCGCGTCGCTCGCCTCCATGGCCTCAACGGCCCTCTGGGCAATTTTCAGCTCAAGATCAACCTGAAGATCCGCAAATTCATCCGTAATGATTTTGGAATTAAATAGTGATTTGAGACGCAAATCTAAAACGACCTGATCAAAGGGCCTCGCTATAAACTCATCTGCGCCCGCTTGCGCGGCTTTCTCCAGTGACACACTCCCTTCGTCATCCACTACAAAAACGGTAATAATGTGTTTTATATCACTGTTTGTTTTTACGGTTTTCCCGATTTTATATCCGTCCATTTCTTTAATTTGTGTCTCTAAAATAATCATATCCACCATCAAATCTTTAGCCATCTGGATAGCCATCACCCCATCTGTTGCTTTAACAACAGAATAGCCCAAACTTGTGAGTTTGGATTCCAAGACTTTAAGGTTAATAAGATTTGAGCCGACGATAAGAATCTTATGGGCTTGTTTCTGGATCATAGATAGACGCGGGGGTGTATGTCCTTAAACGTTAATGTAGGTAGATATCGTGAAACAAATAAACACCTTATAAATTATACCATGTGTTAAGTCTACTTGACACTTATAATTCTTTCGGATACGCTTGGGGGAGAACGTAAAATAATTTAACGATCACTCTCTTTTGGTTCCGGATCAGTTGTCTCAGATACATCCGGTCGCACCTATCATGAAAAACACGAAGAAAAATATTATTAAAACACTTGAAGCTATGTCAAGCATAGAGAACCTCACGATGCTGGCTGAACTCAAAGAAAAGCACACTCCATTTCAGATGCTCATTGCAACCATCCTGTCCGCGCGCGCCAAAGACGAGGTCACCCTTCCGGTCTCAAAAGAATTATTTAAAAAGTACGGCACTCCCAAAACCCTCGCCAACGCTGATTCCCGGATTGTTAAAAATATAATTAAAAAAATCGGTTTTTACAACACAAAAACGAAAGCTATCATAGCCACAGCCAATAAAATTCAGGACGATTTTCATGGTCACGTTCCCGAAACACTCGATCAATTAATGAGTCTACCCGGAGTCGGACGGAAAGTCGCAAATTGCGTTTTGGTGTACGCCTTTGGCAAGAACGCGATTCCCGTGGACACACATGTGCACCGGATTTCCAATCGCCTCGGCTGGGCAAAAACGAAAACTCCGGATCAAACGGAGCGACGGCTTGAAGCCATTATTCCCCGCAAATACTGGCCTCTCGTTAACGAAACCCTTGTGAAATACGGAAAAACTATTTGCGCTCCGATCAGTCCTTTTTGTTCAAAATGCACCGTGGCCGTCTCCTGCCCACGTATTGGTGTGATCAAAAGCCGGTAATTCTTTCGTCTTTCAGAAAGGGAAGTTGAATTGCGGTGAATCTTTGAATATGTTAAAATGTTTCCAAATTTAGCGGATAGCGTTCAGCGTTTAGAAGAGAAAAACATCAAAATCTTTTGAGATACAAACACCTGAGAAAGGGTTGGATTGTTTTTTTCTATGCGCTATAGGCTAAACGCTATATGCTAATGAAAGGGAGAGGTGGCAGAGCCTGGTTGAACGTGGCGGTCTCGAAAACCGTTGTGCTGGTAACAGTACCGGGGGTTCGAATCCCTCCCTCTCCGTAAAAGGCTTTTAGCTTTTTACGGAGAGGGAGAGTGAGAACCCCCGATGGGTTCGTTCCCTTTATTTAAATAAAAATTTTAGAATCATTTTTGTTAATTTTTGATGTCTCATGCTGATTATTATCCTTTTAATTTTAGTTGCTGTTATTGTCGCCGTTAGTTTATTTGTCATCCGGCGCGACCTCGCCCATGAAGATTCGGCTCTTCAAGGATTGTCTCTTTCTTCAGCAGGGGAAAAAAGTTTTGAGGGGAGGCTCGGGGAAATTCATCTCATCAAGGCCCCCTTCTCCCGCACACAATGTATCGGCTGTCGGTATGAGGTTCGCCAAAGTTATGAAAAAACGATGTTTGATAAACGAGGGAAATCGTCCCATCAAAATGATTGGGACATTCTTGCATCCGGACAAAAAATCTTGGACTTTCAACTAAAAAACACATCAGGACAAACACACCCCGTCGAAGCATCACACGCCTTGCTCGTGGGGCCTCCCAGTTCGATTTTTCAGCTTGCGAAAGCCGGATTACAAAAGAGAGATGATCTTTTAAATTTCCTGAAGAGCTGGAAGGAACGCGATGATTACGTTTATTTTGAACAAAAATCCCTTTCAACTGTTGACATAAAGCAGTATCAAGACCAAACTCTTCAGCCTGAAGATTCCAGCCTCTACATTTTTGAGTACTTATTTCTGCCAAATGATCGTGTCACTCTTAGCGCAAAACCCCTGAGAGGAAAGGACAAAAAGAACCTTTCGCTCAAGCTGCGTAAACTCGTTAAGATGTAAAGGGAATTATTTTCGACAAAATCGCTCAATACGAAGCATGGCTTCTTTAAGCTTGATCATGCTGGACGCATAAGCCATGCGGATGTGCCCTTTGCCTGACGGCCCAAAAGCAGACCCCGGCACAACAGCCACATTTTCTTTCTCAAGAAGACGTCTCGAGAATTCGAGATCCGTCAGCCCGGTTTTCTTAATAGAAGGAAACACATAAAAGGCTCCTTCGGGCTTGCGACAGTCAAGCCCCAAATGATTGAGTCGTGAAACAAGAAATTCTCTTCGAAGAAAATATTCTCTCTTCATATCCCGAACAGCATTAGCGGAGTTTTTCACAGCTTCAATACCGGCAATCTGCCCCGCAATCGGAGCGCACATGATGGAGTATTGATGAATTTTTTCCATAGCTTCTATCACATGCCGCGGCCCGCACGCATAACCAATGCGCCAGCCGGTCATAGCATGGACCTTTGAAAACCCATTCAGATAGATTGTCAGATCCTTGACTCCGGGCAAAGTGGGAAAAGGAACATGGGGGTTATCATATGTCAGTTCTCCGTAAATTTCATCGCTGATTACGGCAATTTTATGCTTTAAAAAGATTTTTGACAAAGCCAAAAGCTCTTTTTTGGAATAAGATGTTCCCGTCGGGTTAGACGGATAGTTGAATATGATGGCCCGTACTTTAGGACCAATGTGCTTTTTTAAAATTTGAGGCGTCAATTTAAAGTTCGTCTTCAATGTTGTCGGAACATAAACTGCTTTTCCTCCGGCCAGCTCGCTCAACGGATGATACGAGACATAACACGGCTCGGGAATCAAAACGGTATCGCCCGGATCAAGAATAGCTCTTAAGGCCAAATCCAAAGCTTCGCTTACTCCCACCGTGATCAAGATCTCCGAATCCGGATGATATGTTATTTTATACCTTTCGCGGAGATCTTCGCTGATCGCTTGTCTCAGCTCAATCATCCCCTTATTAGACGTATAAGACGTCAAGCCGTTCTCAATGCTGTGGATGGCCGCCTCACAAACGTTCCAGGGACTCACAAAATCCGGCTCCCCGACACCCAAGGAAATCACATCATCCATTCCCAACACGAGATCAAAAAACGCGCGTATTCCCGAGGGAGGAACTTTTTTGACTTTTTTACTTATATTTATTTTCATAATCTTTGTCCGGCTCCCCAACCCTAAACTCTTCATTCCGAATCTTTTTCTTTTTTCTCCGAACTACGAACTATTCTGCTTTTATCTCCGAACTC
>JADFSZ010000035.1 GCA_022560555.1 PVC group bacterium | reverse complement strand
ACCCTTTGAACAAACCGTATTTGTTCACGGAGCGTGGCATCATCAGGGGGATTTTTTCTGATTTCGGCAAAGGAATCTTGCGCGAAGGAAGAAGCACTAAAACAAAGACAAATGAGAGCTAAGCTAAGGACCCTCACGGCTAAAGGCCCAAGTAAAGATGAGAAATATTGTTCTCTTTAAGAAATTTTTTGCCTTCTTTACCAAAATTGACCCACCGATGAGGAGAGTCTTTACGGAACAATTCGACTTCGAGAGGAGCGCTCTCGTTCGGACGCGAAATTTTTCCCCTCCAGTCAAATCCGCTTCCATCGATGAGATCAAAATCGATGTAATCTTTGAGCTCGGTTTTCCGCGTGATTTCAAAATAGGCGGCTCGTGTTTTGACCCGTGTTCCGATACTCGCAAATTCACAAATAACGATCACGTTCTTATGATTAAAGACAAGCATACTTCCCACCCACCCGGCAAAAACATACGATCGGTCGGAACCAATGATTTTTTGAACACTGATGGGCTTTTTTAGGGTATCCGAAAAACTTTCGGCATCACATAAACCGGCGTGAATAAACACGATTAGAACCACGCAAAAAATCCAATAGCGTTTTTTCAATATTTTTCTCATCTCTCCCTCATCATACCCATAAAATCAGAAATATTCAACTCGCCTATTTGTGGAGCTTGAAAAACAGATCAAACATAGGTAAACTGTTAAGCCTATGAAAATCCTCGATGTATCAACACTTAAAATCCCGAGCATTAAAGTAATCCGATTTGGCCGTTTTTTGGATCAGCGCGGATATTTTTCGGAAATTTTTCGTAACGACGATTTTCAAAATCATTCTGATCTGTCTTTCCTAAAAGATATCACCTTTACACAATCCAATGAGAGCTATTCATTGACAAACACTATCCGTGGGCTTCATGTTCAATGGAATCCTTGTATGGCTAAACTTGTCCGAACGATTCAGGGGCACATGATCGATGTTGTTTTGGACATCCGCAAAGACTCTCCTACCTTCGGACAGATTTTAACCTATGATATGCCGTGTGATCCCGGACGTGAATATTCAGAGTGGATTTGGATTCCTCCGGGATTCGCTCATGGAAATTTCTTTCTCGAAAACACCACAATTGAATATTTTTGCACGGGACATTACAATCCTGACGGCGAAGCCTCTATTTCTCCCTTGGATGAGTGTCTTGATTGGGGCTATGTGACGAAAGAACACAAAGAACAATTTGATCGCATCCTAAAAAACAAGCCCCTCATCACCGATAAAGATAAAAACGGCCTCACACTTCAGGATTGGAAAAATCACCCGGGCTCCGATCATTTTACGAATCTAGCGCAAGACTAATTGCCCTTAAACTCCCACAGAGCCGCTTCACTTATCCCCAGCTGAAATTTTCGAGCATGCTCTCGAATAAGAAACGGAATATTCAGCGTTTTTATTCGAATAAAATTCGGCCCCAGGATGTGTTCTATCGCCGCGCTTGTCCAAAAAGGTTTTTCGTTTTGAACGAAGCCTCCTAACCAGGAAGATTTCGGCGTAAATTCTTCTGACCATGTGTAGGGAGAAACCACGAGCACACGGGCTTTTGGGTTAACGAAATTTTTCAGCTGACTCAAGCAAGACAAAGGATCTTTGACGCGGTCAATGAGATTGACGAGAAGAATCCGATCAAATATTCCGAGTCCAGGCGAGAGACAGCAGGCATCCCCCACCTGAAATTCGACACGCCCGCGATCAATGTCATCAGGAATCACGATTTCAATTTCTTCACAGATATCGCCCTCCACTTTACAAGAAACCCGGCAGGCCCCCTTTTCTTTGATCACTTTCGCCTGATCAATAAACCGAGATGACATGTCCAGGCCTAAAACATACGGGACATACCGGGCTAATTCAAAACTACATCGCCCCACGGCACATCCGATATCCAGGGCTCGAGATGAACTTTTTTTCGCGCATCCTTCCATGAGCTCGCTCACACATCGCGCATGAAAATTGAAAACCTCTTCAGGACAAAATGAATAGGGAAAAATATCTTTCTTCTCTCCATAATGAAAAAGAAGATACTGATCAAGCAGGTCTTTTGTTTCATAGGGATTGGGAGGGGTCACATTCTTCATAGAAGCTAAAGCAGACTTTTCATATATTCTGACGGCTGATAATTTTCAACTAAAGTGGTCATTTCTCCATCCCGCATCATGCGCACCCGGCTCAATTTAATTTCGGGTGTTTTGTGCGGCGTAAACAAAATGTCATCATGGGTGGCATTGATTTTGTGACGAAACTTGTCCGGCGTAAGATGTCCGCCTAAGTGATCGCTTCGTCCCGTTGCGATATGACATGTCCCGAGGATTTTTTCGTCCTGAATGTCTTGTCCCGAAAAGGGCAAAATTTGCGTCCCAAATCCCAGCTCCCCTAACTCCCCTGTGACGGGATCATCCTCGATTTTTTTTAAGTGCTCTTGGATTGTATCCGCCTTTCCCTCAATCAAAGACACAGAAACGATACGGCCATTTTTGACTTTGATCCACCCGAGCGTTCCGTCATCGTATTTCATGGGAAATTTCCCCTCAGCCCCTGTCGGAACAAAATAAACTTCTCCGGCAGGCAGATTCGCGACAGCCGGCTCTTTGCCCCGGCATATCCCGTGACTTTTCTGCGCCTCTTGGCCGTCCAAAAAAATCTTGAGCGTTTCATTTTGCCCCCGAACCTCAAAATCCACCTCGACAAACTCGGCCCTGGTGAGCCCCTGACGTAGTTTTTCGGCTTGGACGCTGACAATCTCATAGTCGACGGACAATCCCGTCTCAAGAATGATCTTATTGATACCGTGCAATGTGGCCCCGCGAAATCCATACTGTTTGGCACTGGCCGTCAGCGGAGCCGTTGCCGAAAAAGTCGAAATACAAAGAATAATGTCAAACTGAGAATAAATATCTTTTTCGAGAGACAAGCGCAGGCCTTGAACATCATAAGCCTCGTCAGTCAAATCAAGATTACTCCCGCCTGTGATACGATACGCAAACATCCGGCCGTCCTCAAGACCCAACTGATCCATCACACCGTTTTTGAGTCCCTGATAAAACACATCATGGGCATAACGCTGAATCGTTAAACCAGTGTCATTCAAAAAAGAAAAATCTTTAATTTTCCCAAAATCCTCCAAATCAATCAAAATACAGATTTTTTCGCCTTTCTGAGGCGCAAAAACGGTTTTCAGCAATCGCTTAAGATCAAAGGGAGGAAAATGCAGCTGCTCTAATTTTTCATTCGCCATTCGAATCTTCTCATTTGTCATTTGGGCTTTGTCGTTTATCATTCGTCCCTAAGCATCATATCCCAAATTCGGCGCGAGCCATCTTTCCGTAGTTGAAATATCCATCCCTTTACGATCGGCATAATCTTCAACCTGATCCTTCGCAATTTTTCCGATCCCAAAATAACTGGCCTCCGGATGCGCAATATAATACCCGCTCACAGAAGCTCCGGGCACCATGGCATAATTTTCTGTAAGCACTATACCTGCGTCTTTTGTCTTTTTTAATATTTTGTCAAAAAGAATTTGTTTTTCCGAATGATCCGGACACGCCGGATATCCGGGAGCGGGACGAATCCCTCGATACCTTTCTTTAATTAAATCTTCATTTGTCAATGTTTCGTCGGCCGCGTATCCCCAGTACTCCTTCCTGACACGTTCGTGCAGACGCTCGGCAAAAGCTTCGGCCAGACGATCCGCAAGAGCTTTGACCATAATGCTTGAATAATCATCGTGCTTTTTCTCAAATTCCTGCGCGATGGCATCAGCTCCGATTCCCGTTGTCACCGCGAAGGCGCCGATATAATCGGCCACGCCGCTTTCTTTCGGCGCAATAAAATCGGCTAGGGCCATATTGCTTCGTCGAGCGGACTTGTTAATCTGCTGACGAAGAGTATGAATCGTTGCCAAAACCTTTTTTCTCGACTCATCCGTGTAAAGCTCAATATCATCGCCAACAGCGTTCGCCGGGTAAAAAGCGAGAACAGCATTGGCCCTTAACTGCTTGCGCCCTATCAGCCTCTTTAAAAGTTTTTCCGCATCCTCATAAAGTTTTCTGGCTTCTTTGCCAATCACTGCATCAGAAAAAATCGCCGGAATGCGGCCCTTGAGTTGCCACGTTTGAAAAAAGATACTCCAATCAATCCGTGTCGCAATTTCCTCAATCGGATAATTTTTGAGCAGCTTGGGGCCGATAAATGACGGTTTAGACGGAACGATTTTGGCCCAATCCGTTTGAAATTTATTTTGGCGGGCCTTTTCAATAGACAAAAGCCGTAACACGCCTTTGCCGGCACTTCTCTCTTGGCGGATTTTTTCATACTCGTTTTTAATCGTCGCAGCATATTTTTCCCTCTGTTCTTTATGAATCAATTTCTGAACCACACCCACCGCTTTAGACGCATCCGTAACATAAATCGTAGGCCCATGATATTGAGGAGAAATTTTTAGGGCCGTATGCATTTTGGATGTGGTCGCCCCTCCGATTAAAAGAGGGACAGTATAACCCAAGCGCTCCATTTCCCCCGCTACATGCGCCATCTCATCCAAGGACGGTGTGATCAAACCGGACAGTCCGATCACATCCACATTCTCCTTTTTAGCCTGCTCCAAAATCTCTTGGGCCGGCACCATTACCCCCAGATTTAAAACCTCAAAATTATTGCATTCAAGAACAACGGCAACAATGTTTTTTCCAATATCATGCACATCCCCTTTAACGGTCGCGAGGAGAACCTTTTCCCTCGTTTGAGCCTGCAGCTCAGGATTTTCCCTTTTTTCTTTTTCCAAAAAAGGAAGCAAATAAGCAACCGCCGTCTTCATCACACGCGCGCTTTTCACGACTTGAGGCAAAAACATTTTTCCTTCGCCAAATAGATCTCCGACAACGTTCATCCCATCCATCAAAGGCCCTTCGATCACATGAAGTGTACGTTCACATTTCTGGCGCACTTCTTCGGTATCGACTTCAATAAACTCCGTAATCCCTTTGACCAAGGCATGGATGAGACGTTCTTCGGCTGTTCCTTTTCGCCAAGTAAGATCTTTTTCCTTGGCTTTGGCTTTGCCCTCAACCGATTCAGCCACTTCAAGCAAACGCTCCGTAGCGTCATCGCGTCGATTTAATAAAACATCTTCAATGCGCTCCAAAAGATCCTTCGGAATTTCATCATAAACGACTAATTGCCCCGCATTAACAATCCCCATATCCATTCCCGCTTGAATCGCGTGATAAAGAAAGGCCGAGTGTATCGCTTCACGAAGTCTATTGTTGCCTCGAAAAGAAAACGATACATTGCTCACGCCTCCGCTGATATGAGCATGAGGGAACTTTTCTTTGATCGATCGCGCGGCATTGATATAATCCACAGCATAATTTTTGTGCTCATCAAGACCCGTACCCACGGCAAAGATGTTTGGATCAAAAATAATATCCTCCGGCGCAAATCCAACTTTTTTAGTTAAAATTTCATAACTTTTTGTACAAATCTCCACGCGCCGTTCTAAGGTAGCGGCTTGCCCCTGTTCATCAAACGCCATGACAATAACGGCAGCACCGTACTTTAAGATTTTTTTGGCCTGCTCCGTAAAAATCTGCTCCCCTTCTTTCAGACTGATAGAGTTCACCACCCCTTTGCCCTGCACACATTTCAAACCCGCTTCAATCACCGACCACTTGGACGAATCCACCATAATCGGCACACGGCTGATATCCGGCTCACTCGCGACCATATGTAAAAATGTGGTCATAACTTCGGCCGATTCAATGAGCCCTTCATCCATATTAACGTCTATGATCTGCGCGCCGTTTTCCACCTGCTCACGCGCAACTTCAAGAGCCGTTTCATAATCTTCGGATTTGATCAACTTGGAAAATTTGGCTGACCCTGTAACATTCGTTCTCTCACCAATATTTACGAACAAACTTTCGGGTGTTATCACTAAAGGCTCAAGACCGGCCAGCGCCAAGAAAGGTTTGTGTTCGGGAATTTTCCGGGGAGAAACGCTTGCCATGGCATCTGCATGGCGCGAATATGATCCGGTGTCGTCCCGCAACATCCGCCCACAAAATTGAGCCAGCCCTGAGAAGCAAAGTCTTTAAGCACATCAGCCATCTCTTCAGGTGTATCATCGTATTCACCCATTTCATTCGGCAATCCGGCATTAGGATAAATACTGACGGCGCAATCTGCGACATTGGAAATCGCTTCGATATGCGCCCGTAGTTCTTTGGCGCCCAAAGCGCAATTCAGTCCTATCGCGATGGGTTTGGCATGTCTAACCGAATACCAAAACGCTTCCGGTGTTTGTCCCGAAAGTGTGCGCCCGCTCGCGTCCGTTATGGTTCCCGAAATCATGATGGGCAATGCAATGTGATTTTTTTCAAAATATTCGAGAACCGCAAAGATCGCGGCTTTGCAGTTTAACGTATCAAAAACCGTTTCAATCAAAAGAATATCCACCCCCCCATCAATAAGGCCGCGAATGGATTCGGTATACGTCCGGACAAGATCATCAAAACTCACATTTCGAAATCCCGGATTGTTCACTTCCGGAGACATCGTTGCCGTTTTAGAAGTCGGGCCGATCGCTCCCGCCACAAACCGGGGATGATGGGGGTCTTGTTTTTCAATATCCTGCACGGCCCTTCTCGCGTTTTTGGCCCCCTCAAGGTTGAGTTCATAAACAATATCTTCAAGCTGATAATCGGCCTGAGAAATCGATGTCGAATTAAACGTGTTGGTTTCGATAATATCGGCCCCGGCCTCAAGAAAAGACAGATGAATATCATAAATCATCTGAGCCTTCGTCAACGTCAAAAGATCATTGTTGCCTTTGAGATCACACGGATGCTCTTTGAAACGAGAGCCCCTAAAATCCTTTTCTTCCAAACAGTACGCCTGAATCATCGTTCCCATTGCGCCATCCAAAATGAGAATGCGACTTTTTAATTTTTCTTCCAATATCTTTTTTGTGTTTTTCATGCTCATTTAAGATTTTTAATTTCCTTTTATAAAATCCACCAATGTTTGAATCTGGATATCCCCTAAAGGGCCCCCATGATCGCGGTGAAAAGCGGGCATCGATTTATTTTCTATCCCGTTCATAATGCTGTTAAATAAATACTCTCTCTCGTGGCCCTGCATTTCTGTTTTCGACGGTGCGATGAAAATTTCACCCTTAAGATGATGTTCGTGACACATCGCGCAATCGGCCTGATAGAGGGCTTCCCCTCTTTGGCCAACGCCTCTCTCAACGTGACACGTCCGACAATCCCCCTGAAAAAGGCTGATGGTGCCCGTCATTTCAGGATGAGGGGACGCCGCGACTTCTCCCGAAACCGCAATCTCTCGAATGGGTTGATCTTGAACATTTGTCATGATATAAATTTTTTTTACGAACCGGCCAAACTTGCCGCGGGAATCAAAACGGACGAGAATTTCTCCCTCAGATCCGGGAGCAATCGTTTTGTCGGATAAAACAGCCGCCGTGCACCCGCAGCTTGTTTTGATATCATCGATGATAAGATGAACATCTCCGTTATTTTTAAAACGAAATACATGTTCAACTTTTTTCCCTTGAGTCAAAAATCCAAAATCGTGTTTGCTCTCTTCAAAAACCATATCAGGACCGGAAAAGGCTTGCGCATAAACCCGGGGACAACACATCAGTATAAAAAGGGCTCCTAACCCGCCGGCAATTTTACACGAACGTCTAAATGTCAAAATCATAGAATAAACCATTCCTCATCAACATGGGAGAACCTAAACCATCTTTTCCGGCTTTACAATTCGATCAAATTCTTTGGCCGTCAAAAACCCTAGAGCGATGGCCGCCTCTTTCAGGCTTTTGTCTTCTTTATGGGCCTTTTTGGCCACCTTGGCCGCGTTATCGTAGCCGATCTTTGGATTGAGAGCCGTCACCAGCATCAGAGAATTATACAAATGCTTCTTTATCACATCACGTCTTGGGCGAATCCCCTCCACACAATTTTTGCAAAAAGACCCTGTCACATCCGAAAGCAGCCGGATGGATTGCAGTATGTTGTAAATGATAACGGGTTTATAAACATTCAACTCAAAATTCCCGGATGCCGCCGCCACACCAATAGTGACATCATTACCCATCACTTGAGACGCAACCATCGTAACCACCTCACACTGCGTCGGATTCACTTTGCCGGGCATGATAGACGAACCAGGCTCATTCTCCGGTAATTGGATTTCTCCGATTCCCGAACGGGGTCCGCTCGCCAGCCACCGGATATCATTCGCGATTTTCATCATCGCCACTGCAAGCACCTTCATGGCTCCGCTCGCCTGAACCAGAGCCTCATGACCCGCAAGAGCCGCAAATTTATTTTTGGCCGGGACAAAAGGTAATTTTGTGATTTTTGCAATTTCTTTCGCACAAGCAACGCCAAATCCCTTGGGCGCGTTCAAACCTGTCCCGACAGCCGTCGCACCTAAGGCCAAGCGGTAAATCCCCCCCAGGCTTTTTTCAATCGCATCCATTGCTTGATCCAATTGATCAACATAAGCGGAAAAAACTTGCCCCAGCGTCAACGGCACGGCATCTTGCAAATGCGTGCGGCCGATTTTAACAATTTTTGTGAAGCGAATAGACTTTTGATGAACACTTTGACGTAATTGTTTAAGCGCGGGAATCAAATCACCGACAATCATCCGGGCGGTCGCCACATGCATAACGGTCGGAAACACATCGTTCGTTGACTGACTCATGTTCACATGATCATTCGGATGAACAGGCTTTTTACTTCCCTTTATCCCTCTTAGAATTTCAATGGCACGGTTCGAAATAACCTCATTGGCGTTCATATTCGTCTGCGTCCCGCTTCCCGTCTGCCAAACGCTTATTGGAAACTCAGGATCCCATCTACCCCGCATAACCTCATCGGAGGCCTTGATAATAGCCATGCCTATTCGTTTATCCAATTTTTTCGATTTGATATTAACCAGAGCCGTTGCTTTTTTGACAACACCCAGGGCCCAAATCAATTCTCTTGGAAAGACCTCCGACCCGATGGAAAAGTTTTTAAGAGATCGGGCCGTTTGAGCCCCGTAATAACATGACTGAGGCACACGGATGGGGCCCATGCTATCCTGTTCTATGCGTGTTTTCATAAGGTTCCTCCGTTTCATCATTTTCTTTTCTATCATACACCCCCCGGACCCAAACCGGCAATGGCCTGTTTCATATCGTCCGGCATCGGCGCCGAGAGGCGGATCTCGCGGCCGGAACGGGGATGATGAAAGACTAATCCTGATGCATGAAGAGCTTGGCGGTTAATCAATGCATCCCCCTCTTTATAATACGGGCCCCATTTTCGAAGACGATATAATTTGTCCCCAACAACGGAATGGCCAATATGACCCAAATGTACACGGATTTGATGTGTGCGTCCGGTTTCGGTTTGAATTTTTAACAATGCATACTTTTCCCAAATTTTCTCAACATCATAATGCGTAATCCCCTCTTTTCCCTCTTTAGCGATAACCATTTTCTTCCTATCACGCCTCGAACGAGTCAAAGAAGCATGAATCGTTCCGTGTTTTTTGTCCGGCACTCCATAGACAAGAGCAAAATACGTTTTTTTAATTTTTCTATTCTTGAGATCATCAGACAACCTCATATGAGCAAAATCTGTTTTGGCCACAATCAGTAAACCTGAGGTTTCTTTGTCCAGCCGATGAACGATCCCGGGACGAATACCATCCTCGCATTTTGACAAGTGTTCCGCGTGTCCCAGTAAGGCATGCACAAGAGTGTGTTCCCTGTGACCGCCCGCGGGATGCACGACCATAAAAGCCGCCTTGTTAACCACAATCACATCCGCATCCTCATAAACAATATCCAGCGGTATCTTTTCGGCCCGAAGCTTCCAAGGAACGATTTCCGGAAGCAAGATCGTGATTTCTTCATCGATGCGTATTCTGTAATTGGATGCGACCGCACGGTCATTCACAAGTACACCTTTATCACGAATCACTTTTTGAATAAACGTACGGGAAACTTTTTCTTCGATTTTGAGCATAATAAATTTGTCAATCCGCTCTCCTACATCTTCTTCCAAAACATGGTAAACAATCTTTTTCATGGCTTAATCTTTGGGCTTTTGTTTTTTTTGGACAAGTTCACATACATCACGGCCCCAACAATAAACAGGACAATACTGATTCCCTGAGAGAATCTCAGGCTGCCCCACATCAGAACAGGATCTCCGCGAAACATTTCTAATCCAAATCGAACGGCCGCGTAAATCAAGAAATACAGAGCCAGGATTTGGCCCTGAAAACGGCGCCGGGAATACATCGAGAGCAAAAACAAAAAGATCCCCAGATTCGCCACAGTTGCAACGGCTTGAATCGGCATATGTGTGCCATGGCCAAACACCAATAAAAACCGGTCAAAGAGCGCGCTCGATCCATAACAGCATCCGTTTAAAAAACATCCTACGCGGCCAATGCCATGCCCCAACGCGATGTACGGGCTAATAACGTCCGCAACATCCAAAACGGATAACTTTTGATTTTTCAAATACAAAACACCGCCAATACTGCCAAAAATGAGCGCCCCGTAATACACAAGCCCCCCGCGATGAAACATCACTATCTCCGCCGGATGCTGCCGAAAATAGCCCCAATCATTGAAAACATAAAAAATACGAGCGCCCACAAGACCCAAAATAATGACGGTGATGGCAAATGAATAAATAATAGCCGGGTCAATCCCTAGAGTTTCTTCAGCCTTTTGAGATGCGAAATATACGGACAATAGAAATCCGACTGCCAAAGCCACCCCATAGGAGTAGATCGTTACCGGTCCGATATGGAACAAAATAGGATGCATAGAATAAGGGCTCCAAAACCTGTACAGATGAGCGTATCCGCAAAATTAAAAACAGGCCATATCCGAAAATCAATATAGTCAATCACCGCGCCGTACCGGACGCGATCAATCAAATTACCGGTTGCGCCTGCCAGTATCATGACCAAGCAGTACTTCCGGGGTTCTTTCCCTTCATGAAGCTGTTTATGAAAGATCATCACAAGAACAATGATGATGGCAGGAACAATAAAGGATATGATTTTTTGATCCGGAAACAGCCCAAAAGCAATTCCCGTATTTTTTACAAGCGTAAGATGGAGAATGTTCTCGATAACAGCCAGGCTCTCCCCTTCGCTGAGACGGGACAACACGCAAGCCTTAATTCCCACGTCTATCAGTATCAAGACAATGGCCGCAAGGAAGATCATCCCTTAGCGCGGCCTCATAACTTCCTGTTCCTGTTTCTCTTGACAAGGAATACACATAGTGGCATAGGGAACAGCTTCAAGACGTTTTTCATTGATTTTTTTATCGCATTCTTCACAAATTCCGTATCCTTTTGTCTCAATTCGTTCCAGAGCTTTCTCGATCATAAAAAAATGCTCGCGCTCCTCCTCTGCAAGATTTAGATAAAATTCACGGTCGTAATTATCCGTCCCGACGTCCGCCATATGTTTCGGAACCACGGACAAATCCCCGGATTGATTTTTACCGAGGTTCATGGACTGAAGGGATTGGATTCCGGAGAATAATTCGCTTTTTAATTCCAGTAGTTTCTTTTTGAATTTCTCGAGCTCACTTTTACGCATGGCGTTTATTCTCCTTCGGCTATCGCAGCCACACATCGGCCGCATAATGTTGTGTGTTCTTGATGATTTCCTACACTCTCGGAGTACGTCCAACACCGCTGACACTTATCTCCTTTGGCACGCTTGA
>JADFSZ010000202.1 GCA_022560555.1 PVC group bacterium | reverse complement strand
CGGTTAACATCACATTATGGGCCGTTCTTCTTGTTGTTATTTCTTTATCAAGTCAATATCCCCATATCGCAACATTTAATTTAAGCTGGGTGTTGAAAGGTGTATCAAATATCTCTGATTCTATCCCTGTTCAACTGCCCGTTCATGAAATAGGTTTGTTTGTCGAAAACAGCTGGAAAAATTTTGCCAAATCGTCTCCGGCTGTTATATGGGGAGGAATTATTTTTATCGTGATGGTTATTTTGGCGTGGCTTGCGCTTCTTTGGATAAGGGCGCGAAGTGAATTTATTTACCGTGATTTGATCGTAAAGGGGCATTTTCGTCTGAAGGAAATATGGCGGCTCACCCAAAGGCCGGCCCATCAATACTTTATCGCTATTTTTACTCTGAAGATTTGTGCCTTTATGTATTATATAATGCTGGGATGGAGCGCGTTCATCATGATTTACATGAAACATCCGGTCATTCATCTAAATTGGAGTGATGTTATCGGAATTACACTGGAAATCTTTCCCTTTGTGATTTTCGGCCTTCTTTTCGGTGTTGTTTATGTTTTAATAAAATTTATATTGCTGGATATTGTTGTCCCGAACCTTTATGTTAACAATCTGTCTCTTATGGATTCCCTCGAAGAATCACTCAATATGCTTATGAATAACAAGAAAGACTTTTTTGTTTATATACTTTTAAAATCTGCACTCAACTTTCTTGGTCAGATCATCATTGGGGCTTTATTGTTGTTTGTTTTTTTAATGATTTTTGTATTTATCATGGTATCCATGGGGGTTTCTGGTCTTGTGTTTCTTGTGCCGACACTAGGATTAAAATGGGTGCTGCCTGCTGTACTTGGTAAAATTTGCGGCGGCTTGTTTTTAACGGTCATCACACTGTATCTTCTAATAGAAACCCCTTTGATTCTATTTCTAGGGATCATGAATTTTAAATTTCTTGAATCCTTGGAACGGTTTTCTCTTCGGGTTGGCTGGGATCGATCGGAGGGCTTGTGAAAAAGGAAAATCCGTATTTGCCTCTCATTGACGAATTTATGCAACATATCCTTGTGGAGCGGGGGCTTGCAAGAAACACGAAAGATGCTTATGAGCGGGATCTCCTAAAGTACACGAGATATTTAATAACTCACCGCATGGGACAGATCAAAAAAGTTGATCGTAGGCATATAACAAATTACTTACTCTCTCTTAAGGAAAAGGGGATGGCCTCGAATTCCATATCAAGGAACTTAGCTGCCGTGAAAATGTTTCACCGCTATTTGCTTCGCGAACGAATCTTGGAACACGATATCACATCCGTGATTGATACCCCGCGTGTTTGGAAAAGAATTCCGGGATACTTAAGTATGAAGGAGGTTGATGATTTGCTGGGGGCTCCAAGAAGTGATAAGAGGCTGGAGCGCCGGGATAAAGCGATTTTGGAGATGTTTTACGCAACAGGAATGAGGGTGTCTGAAATTGCGAACGTTAAAATCGGAGATATGAACTTGAATATGGGCTATATCCGCTGTTTTGGTAAAGGCTCCAAAGAGCGTGTGATTCCCTTGGGGCGTCGCGCCATCGAGGCGATCGAGCGGTATAGGGACCGGGACCGTAAAAAAATGTTGAGCAAAAATGATACGGATACTCTGTTTATCAGCCGTTTAGGAAAGAAAATGACGCGCTTAAGCTTTTGGAAGATTATCAAAAAATACCGGAAACGCGCCGGTATTCGTAAAGACATCAGTCCTCACACGCTCAGACATTCTTTCGCGACGCATCTTCTTGAGCGCGGCGCTGATCTTCGAAGTGTCCAAGAAATGCTGGGGCATACGGATATTTCTACGACCCAAATATATACAGCCATCAGCAAAGACCGACTAAAAAAGGTGCACGCAAAATTTCACCCGCGCGGTTGATTGTGAACCTCAAGAGCCTTTGAAATTAATTCGTAAACCATATCTTTAAGTTTGACATGATCCCGCATTTCGAATTTAGAAGCGTCAATTTCTGGAAAAACCTTGACTGTCATTTGAACTTTCCGGTTAAAGATCCACGTGTCCGTTGGGAAAGCGAAAAATGATCCCAAAATGGCGATAGGAACAATGGAGATTTTTTTTTCGATCGCGAGTTTAAAGGCACCGTTTTTGAATGGTTGAATGTTTCCTGTCCGCGAGCGTGTTCCCTCCGGAAAAATAAATAAGGACATGCCTTGATCCAAGAAGTCTTTCATCTTTCGATTGATTTCACGGATGCTTCCGAGATCGTTCCTCCTCAGGCTGATGTGTTTCGTAAATCGCATGGTTCCGCCTAAGAAGGGAATTTTGAACAAGGATTTTTTGGCAATCCATTTGAACTGTTTTTTGATTTCATAGGAGATAAGAATGTCTGCCATGCTGGCATGATTCGAAACAAATATCCGTGTTTTTTCACCGGGGATGTTTTCGAGCCCTTGGATGTCTACGGACCATAAGGGGTTAAGGCGGATCATCAGATTGGCCCACCAAAATCCAACCTTATGAGCGTGAATGGCCAGTTTGTCATTCCTAAAGACGATGCGCTTTAGAACGACACCGAAGAAGATCATGATCGTGAGAAAGGACATCATGA
>JADFSZ010000201.1 GCA_022560555.1 PVC group bacterium | reverse complement strand
ATGAAGCCGGATGAGGGGTTGTAGGCATATGGGGAGTCTATGCGTAAGTCCGTGAAAAATTTATTATTCATTACGATTTTCTGCACTTTATTGGTGTCAGCGGAAAATAACATATCTGCCGAAGACACGTCTCTCCTGTCCATGGATCTCAAGGACGCGCCCATTGCCAATGTTCTCAGGATGTTATCCAAGCAAAATGATATGAACATTATTCTCGGTCCCGGTGTGGAGGGGAATGTCACGGTTCACTTTACGGAGGTGACGCTCGCTGAAGCATTGCGATCCATCGTTGAAGTCAACGGATACACCTATACATATCAAGGAAATATTATTCGCGTCACAACGTTAGAAGATCGTGAGCGCGAACCGATGCAAACACAAATTTATCGTCTGAACAATGCTCTTGCAAGCCAAGTGGATGACATCATTGTCAATATGCTGTCGTCTCAAGGCCAAGTCAGCGCCGATGACCGGTCCAATAAATTGATCGTCACAGACATTCCATCCACACTGCGAGAACTAGATAAAGTGATTCGCGAGCTTGATTCTCCGACGCGTCAAGTCATGATTGAAGCGAAAATGATTGAGACGACTTTGGACAAGGATGAAAACCTTGGCATTGACTGGACGATCAGAGCCGCTGTGTCCGGAGCGGCACGTCCTGTGACATATCCCTTTTGGTCGGAAGGCGCCCCCAGGGGGCATTCGTCTTCAACATTTATGCCGGATCCTTTTCCCGCTGCTATAGATTCGTTGTTCACGTTTGGGACCTTGGACTTTTCGGAAATGCGCGCCGTATTGGATATTCTCAAGCGTCGCGGAGACACAAAAATATTATCCAATCCCAGGATTTTAACTTTAGATAATCAGATGGCTAGTATCCATGTGGGCCAAACGATCCCCTTTCCGACGTATGAAAGAAATGACACGACCGGCGAATTTGAAATTACCGGATTTGAAGACTCGACAGATCTTGGGATTACTCTCGAAGTGACGCCGCACATAACAAACGATGGGTTTGTCATCTTGGATCTCCATCCGTCTATCAAAGATATTTTGGCTTTTACGGGTCCTGTTGATTTTCAAAGGCCGATCACGTCGAACCGAGAGGCAAGGACACGCGTCAAAATTAGAGATGGCGAGACGGTTGTGATCGGAGGGCTGCTTAAGGATCAAAATATTGTTGTGAACAATAAAGTTCCGTTGTTAGGAAGTGTACCTGTTATCGGACATTTGTTTAAGCATAAAACGGATCAAACGGACAAAACGGATCTTTTGATTTTTGTGACCGTTAATATTGTCAAAGACAGGGATAAAGAACCTTTTGCGGCCCATCAAGTTTTAAGCGCGGCCGGCGATGTTTTACCTCAGGGACGCATGGGGGATATTGCCATTCGTGAAAATCATACTTTTAAATAAGGCTATAAAACGCAAATCAATTTTCTTAAATTATTCGAGGACTAATTTTAAATGAAAAATTTTGAAATGGAAGCTATGGAGCTTGCGCATGGGTTTGTTAGGTAAGCTTGGAATAATTAAAGAATTTTGGGGATTTTTACGTGTCCGCAAAAAATGGTGGTTGACACCGATTGTCATCATATTCCTTTTATTAGGTCTCCTGATCGTCATGACGGAGAGTTCAGCCGTTGCCCCGTTTATTTACACATTGTTTTAATCCTAGAATAAAAGAGAGACAGGAATGAAGAGCTCTTCATTCACGAAGAGGGTTCATAGGCTTTTTTCCCTTTTAGCGAAGAAAAATGTTGATGCCATGATTGTCAGAGACATGGTAGATATCCGGTATTTAACCGGTTTTACGGGGACAGCGTCCTGGCTTTGCCTGGTCCATAAAAAAAGGCACTTGTATGTGGATTTCAGGTATTTCGAGCAAGCCCAAAAGGAGGTTGATTCGCGATGCCGCGTGATCAAGTGGACGGGGGATGAAAAAGACTTGTGGGCGGATGTACAAAAAAAAATTAAGGGACTTCGATGCGGAGTGGACGGCAAATCTTTCAGCCTTGAAGGGTGGCGTAAAATAAAAAAGAATATGCCGAACAGCAGATGGCTTGTTTTGGAAGACGTGATCAGAATTGTGCGAAGCCAAAAAGATGCCGAAGAGATTCGTGCCATCAAAAAATCGCTAGGTATAGCTGAGGCGGCTTTTGGACAGCTTTGCGGGATGATTAAACCGGGGTTGACGGAAAGAGATATCCAGATAGAGCTGGATTACAGGCTGAAACAGATGGGGGCCGAAAAATCTGCTTTTGATATCATCGTTTTGTCGGGCCAGCGAAGTTCCTGGCCTCACGGCCAAGCGGGGCGAAAAAAGATTCGTCATAACAATGTTATACTCATTGACTTTGGAGCTGTTTGGCGGGGGTATCATTCTGACTTGACAAGGATTTTAGCCTTGGGTAAAATGCCCCACAAGTTTAAACGCATATTCAATATAGTTAACGAGGCGAAGCATCGGGCGATCCAAAACATCAAGCCGGGCATTGCGGCACGTGTGGTAGACAAGGTCGCTCGAGACTATATTGACGCGCAAGGATTTGCGGAATATTTTGGTCATGGGTTGGGCCATGGGCTTGGCTTAGAAGT
>JADFSZ010000200.1 GCA_022560555.1 PVC group bacterium | reverse complement strand
ATTACGATCATTTTATTCCTTCCGTGGTTGATGCCCTATCCAGCCGCGGCGAATTTGCCACGGCCTACACCCCCTATCAGCCGGAGGCCGCCCAGGGAACGCTCCAAGCCATTTTTGAGTATCAGACATCCATGGTGCGTCTAACAGGAATGGAAGTATCAAACGCGTCTCTTTACGATGGAGGGACAGCTCTTATTGAAGCTCTTCTCATGAGCCTACGGGTGACCGGCCGTCATGAAATCATTTTGGACGGAGGCGTCAGTCCCATCTTTCGAAAAATGATCCAAAGCACTACAAAAAATCTTGAAATCAAACTTGTGGAAGTTCCGGTCACGCATGGTCGAAGCAGCCGTGACGCGATCAAAAACGTTTTGAGTGATCAAACAGCCGCCGTCATTCTGCAAAATCCAAATTTCTTTGGTGTCATTGATGATCACACAGACATGAGCCATATGGCCCATGAGAAGGGGGCCCTGTCAATCCAATCTGTTTACCCTATCAGCCTCGCGTTGATAAAATCGCCCGGAGAGCAGGATATTGATATCGCGACAGGCGAAGGCCAAAGTTTAGGTATTCCGCTTTCTTTCGGCGGTCCTTACTTAGGCTTTCTCACAAGCAAAATGAAATTTGTTCGTAAAATGCCGGGACGGATTGTCGGACTCACTGAAGACAGTGAAGGACGACCGGGATACGTCCTCACCTTACAGGCGAGAGAACAGCATATACGACGGGAAAAAGCCACGTCGAACATCTGTTCAAACCATTCTCTTTTGGCCTTGCGCGCGGTCATTTATCTTTCGGTTATCGGAAAATCCGGATTAAGAGATGTGGCTAAACTCTGTTTGGATAAGGCCGAATACCTCAAGTCTCGTCTTGACAATATTCCCGGAGTTAAAGTCAAACGATCCTCCCCTACTTTTAACGAATTTACCGTTGAACTTCCCAGAGACGCGGGTGAGGTTATCGGCGCAATGATTGAAAAAGGATTCGCGGCCGGCTTTCCTTTAGGCCGTTACTATCCCGGGCTGGAAAATTATCTTCTGGTGGCTGTTACGGAGAAAAGGACAAAAGAGGAAATCGGACAGTTGGTAGAAGCCCTTGAAACCGTTTTAAAATAAATGTTGTTTTAAAGAAAAAGTTGTTTTAAAGAAAAACTTATTTTAAAAAATTATGAATAAAAAAACAACAGAAAGCATATACAAAAAAAGTGTTCCTGGACGCTGCGGTGTCACGCTTCCTAAAAGCGATGTGCCCTCAGAAGGAGCTATTCCTCCTGAACTCCTGAGAAAGACGCCGGCTGATTTACCGGAAGTCTCAGAACTGGATGTTGTGCGTCATTTCACGGAACTATCTACAAAAAACTTTTCCGTTGACGGCAACTTTTATCCGCTCGGATCCTGCACCATGAAATACAATCCGAAGATCACCGAAAAGATCGCATCTCTCGAAGGGTTTGCGGATCTACATCCTCTTTTACCGCAATTACGCCAAGGGGGAATGCTCACTCAAGGCGCTCTCCAGGTTCTTTTTGAAACACAAGAAGTGCTCTCGGAAATCACCGGTATGGATGCGTTCACCACTCAGCCCATGGCAGGAGCTCACGGGGAGCTGACAGGCATCATGATTATTTCCGCCTACCACCGCGCCAAAGGACATAAGCGCCGGTATGTGATTATCCCCGACTCCGCACACGGAACGAACCCCGCAACGGCCGCCATCGCCGGATACGAGGTGATCACGGTTCCGTCCGATCAACAAGGGACCATTGATCTTGAAAAATTAAAAAATGTTTTGAACGAAGATGTAGCCGCCCTCATGCTGACGGCACCTAACACCCTTGGGATTTTCAACAGCCGTATCGCTCACATAGCTGAACTCGCTCACAATGTAGGTGCATTAATTTATTATGACGGCGCAAACATGAACGCAATCCTTGGAAAAGCACGTCCCGGTGATTTAGGTTTTGACGTAGTGCATCTCAATCTCCATAAAACATTTTCGACACCGCATGGCGGCGGCGGACCCGGGAGCGGCCCCGTGGGCGTTAAAGAGGCCCTGAAGCCTTACCTTCCAATCTCTGTTGTTGAAAAAAGGGACGATGGGACCTACACACTCAATTACGATCTTCCGGATTCCATCGGATACATTGCCCCGTTTTACGGAAACTTCGGCATGATTTTGCGCGCTTATGCTTATATTCGCCTTCTGGGAAAAGAGGGCTTGAAGAAAACTTCGGAAATGGCTGTTCTCAACGCAAATTATATTATGAAAAGATTAGAACCCTATTACACGGTACCGTATGGGCGAACATGTATGCACGAGTTTGTTTTATCAGCCCAGGAGCAGGCAAAAAATCATGTGCGCGCGCTCGATATCGCAAAAATATTGTTGGACCGCGGCATTCATGCCCCAACCGTTTATTTCCCCCTCATCGTTAAGGAAGCGATGATGATTGAGCCGACCGAAACGGAGTCGCTTGATACATTGGATCATTTTTGCGAGATCATGATCGAATTAAGCGAGCTCGCCAAAACAGATCCAAGCCGTTTCCACGAAGCGCCTCTTGACATGCCCGTCCGCCGGCTCAATGAGGTCAAAGCCGCCAAAGACATGAATCTCGTGTAC
>JADFSZ010000034.1 GCA_022560555.1 PVC group bacterium | reverse complement strand
CAGGATATTGTTGCCAGGATTTTTAGTATCTATCCCGGATATAGTCGTACTCTAGTCGACAGTCTTATCGGTTTTGTTTTTGGTTTTATTGACGCTTTTATTGGAGGCATTGTTTTTTGCGTGGCTTTACAATAAACTGTCAACTAAATGTGCTCAAAAAACAAAGGATGCTTAAAATGGAAAAATTAAAAATCATATTTTTTGGCATAATGACTGGGTTTTTTCTAATTCCCCTTGCGCAAGCAGAAGACATTGATTATACGATTCTTTTAGTCCGTGTTGAGGGAATGAACAAGCATGCCGGCATGATTGGTGTTTCACTTTTTAACAGCCCAAAAGGCTATCCTACTCGTATCGAACATGCTTATGAATTTCAATGGATTGAACTAGAAGTTGGGCAAATGAGCATCGATGGTGAATGTGAGGGCATCCCCTTTGGGGAATATGCTGTGTCTGTTGTTCATGATGAAAATCGCAACAAAAGGCTTGGTATGGGCCCGATGGGGTTTCCGACAGAAGGAGTCGGATTTTTAAATGGACAAAAGATCGTGATGAGCGTACCGAAATTTTCAAATTCTGCGATCTCGCTTACCAAAATGAGTCAAGATATTGTTATCAAATTAGATTATCCTCAATAGATAAGGAGTCCCCCTTGCCCCATAAAATACTATACGGCTTTGTTCTTTTGTTCTTTGCCGGACTCTTTATTGGATGTACTCGCTTGGATGGAGCCTATAATTTTAAAGAAGAATTCCATGATCCGATTGTTGCCGAGGATGGGAAAGCTTTTGGAAAGAACAATCAACTGACGTTTGAACTCTTTCGAGGCGGGACGTTTCTCATTGATGGTTTTAGTGGATTCGCCCTGCAAAAGTCAGATTCCTACCGGGATTCGGCTATTATCCGATCGACACAACATTTACCAAAAAAATACAAGGTTAGTGTTGTCATTGGTCAAATCAATTATGATTTGAAAAATATTGAGAACTACAACCGTGATCAGGAGTATCGAGAAGGGCCGAAAAATGAAAATGGCTGTTATCTGATCGCGATTACGGATCAGGCCCCGACGGAACATTATACCAATGACTGGTGGCATCAGCACCGCAAACTTGTTATCGATGTGGATAACAACGTTTGGGGGCATGGGATGCCGAATCCGATATTTATGGTCTATTTTGATGAAAACAATGAGCTTGTTTCCTATAATGGTGGCACCGATAAATGGGAGTTTAATTGGGTGAAAGGTGTGGAATACCAAAAAGACGCCTGGTATAAAATCGAAATTGAAAAGACAACTTACGAATATGTTTTAAGTGTCTCAGATGACAAAGGTATTTTATTGGAGCAATCTCGTGTTCCGATTGACGAAGTCTGGCATACTGAAAAAAAGTACCAGGAGTATTTTGTTACAGGCGAGCCACATGAGAACTATTATGAGGGTGATTATAAAATCCGGTCGATCGAAATCAAAAGTATTGATTGAATTTAATTAATTGTGTTTAAAGATGCTAAAATAGGCGTATGATTAATGCATATTAACGATCGCAAAAGAGAAGACTAAGCGGACTATTATTATCATTATTGGTGTTATTGTTCTGTTTGTCGTGATTCTTTATAACGGTTTAGTCAACAAGAAAAGTCAGGTTGCGAATTCGTTTGCGGGAATCGACGCGTTGTTAAAAAAGCGCTACGATTTCATTCCCAACCTAGTAGCGACTGTTCAAATCAAAGAGTATTTTGAAGATTTAGAACTTGTGTATGGTCTCGTTGAGGATCTCAATCTCAACAACCGAATTTGGACAAAAACGTGATATAATAAAAAAAGTCATTATATCAACGAACAAACACCTGTTTCATGGCCTCTTTGGAAAAAATCCTGTAAACCTGAAACATAATCAAATTTTAGAAAAGTTGTGTAGATGCCGAATCTTAAGCGAAGAAAAAATGTACGTAATGTGGCCATTATTGCTCATGTTGATCATGGAAAAACAACACTGATGGACGCGATCCTCAAATACACGGGCGCGTATGAGTTTAAAGAGGGTGAAGTAACCGTGATGGATTCGAACCCTATCGAAAAGGAACGGGGAATTACGATATTTTCGAAAATTGCTTCCTTTGAGTTTAAAGGGGTCCAATGCAATATCGTGGACACGCCGGGGCATGCGGACTTTGGATCAGAAGTGGAGAGGATCCTTGAGATGGTTGACGGAGTTCTGCTTTTAGTCGATGCCTCCGAAGGGCCCATGCCGCAAACGAAATATGTACTGAAAAAATCCCTTGAGCTTCATCTAAAACCCATTCTTGTGATCAACAAAATTGACCGGCCGAGCGCGAGGTCCGATGAAGTAGCGGATAGCGTATTTGATCTGTTTTGTGAACTGAATGCCACAAATGAACAGCTGGATTTTCCGATTGTCTATGCTTCGGGTAAAGACGAGTATGCTGTGATCGATTTGGATGACGCACGTGATTCTATAAAGCCCCTTCTAGAAACTATTCTTCATCGTGTTTTGCCTCCCGTGGCCGATCCGGAATTACCGCTTCAAATGCTAGTCACAATGCTGGATTACGACTCCTTTGTCGGCCGCATAGCGATCGGACGGGTGTTCTGCGGATCGGTTTCCGTCGGAGATGCTGTGGCGTGCGTAAAACGGAACAACTCTGTTACTAAAGGGAAAATCACAAAAATTATGAAATATTGCGGGCTGACCCGTGTTGAGACCGAAGAGGCCGTAGCCGGAGATATTATTTTGATCGCGGGAGTCGAGGGGGTTGAAGTCGGAGAAACCATCGCGGATAACGAAAAACCTAAGGGCTTGCCTGCCATCAAAATCGATGAACCAACGATCTCGATGAACTTTTCTCACAACACCAGCCCGATGTCCGGTAAAGACGGAGGGCGTTTTTTGACTTCCAGGCATATTCGTGAACGGCTTCTTCATGAAGCGATGGTCAATGTGGGGATCAAGATTGAAGAAGTAGAGAATGGAGAGCGATTTAAGGTCTCAGGTCGGGGAGAACTTCATCTCGCGATATTAATCGAGACCATGCGAAGGGAAGGGTATGAACTCGAGGTATCACGTCCCAAAGTCATATTGAAAAAAATGGGTGAGCAAACACATGAACCGGTCGAAGAGCTTGTGATTGAAGTTGAGAGTCAATATCAAGGGTCGGTCATGGAAGCTCTCGGAGTCAGAAAGGCCGAAATGAAAGACATGAAGACAACCTCAACCGGAAGCTGCCGGATGGATTTTGTGATTGCGTCTCGCGCTTTGATTGGCTTTCGATCTGACTTCTTGCGGATGACACGCGGAACCGGGATCATGTATCAGAATTTTCTTGAGTATCAAACCTACAAAGGTGATATGCCGAAACGTCAGAGCGGGGTTCTTATCTCGCAATCGGAAGGGGAAGCTGTGGGATATTCGATTTTTAATTTGCAGCCTCGAGGGGAAATGTTTGTGAAGCCCGGAAAGAAACTCTATGAAGGGATGATTGTTGGGGTCAATAATAAAGGGGCTGATCTCGTTGTGAATGTGCTGAAAGGTAAAAAACTCACCAATATGCGCGCCGCGGGTTCGGATGACGCCATGCAGCTGATTACCCCTAGAGAAATCACTCTTGAATTTGCTCTGGAATTTATCGAAGACGATGAACTTGTTGAAATCACTCCAAAAAATATTCGCTTGAGAAAACTGCATTTAAAGGAAGTCGAGAGAAAACGTGTTAGCCGGGGACAAAAGCCCACGGGAAAATGACAAAAACAGGAAAGTTAGCTTTCCAGATGCTTTTCAGACAGAGTTTGAATCTGTTCGGTGATCGATTGATAAGTCTTTTTGAATTGGTCTAGGGCGGTGTTATCTAGGCGGTCTTCAAAACCCATTCGTTTTGCAATACGTCCGAGCTCTTCTGTGTCATCAGGCAAAACGTGACGTTGTTGCAAACCGAGAAGCTGAATACGGTGTTCTACTGTTCTTAAAAACTTATAACTTTTTTTTAATGTCCGATAAATCTCTGGTTCGATAATTCGAAAATGAATAAGTTTTTCCAAACCTAAAAGGATGTTTCCTGTCTGAAGAGTCGGGTGTGTATTGCTGTGTTGTAAAATAAGATTGAGGACGATCATCTCAATAGTTCGAATACCTCCACGGCCATTTTTGACATCGCGTTCAAGAAGATCTTTTTGGGAAAGTTGCTTAAGAGTTTTTTGACGCATTGTCTTTATACTGGCATGAATATTTTGATAATTCTTAGGTTGGATGGCGGACTTTTGAATTTGGCTGATCAGTTTTTCTCCCATTTCAAAATTTCCGGATATGCATCTAGCCCTTAACCATGACTGTATCTCCCATCCTTCGGCTTTTTCTTTGTAATACTTCTTATAAAATTCAACAGAGCTGCTCAAAGTCCCGGATTTCCCATAGGGCCTTAAGCGTGTATCTACACGAAAAAGTTGTCCTAGATCCGAAGGGGTCGTCAGAAGCTGAATTAATTGTATATTTACTTTGTTGAGCGCTTTGATATGTGTATCTTTCCCGGTGTGGACAAAAACAAGGTCGATATCAGAACTGTAATTGAGCTCTCTTGAACCAAGTTTGCCTAAAGCAATAATAGATTGATGTCTCAATAGTTCCTCATGATCCTTCTGTATAAGAATATTTCGGTAAATACGATCTACAATCGTGTCGGCCAAATCGGACAATTCACGAACAATTTGTTCGAATGGTTTGTTGAGGTAAATGTCCCTGAGGCCGATTCTGAGAGTTTCGGAATTTTTGTATTTTTGGATCATGCGTAAATTTTCTCGAATATCATTTGTAAACGGCGCGCAGGAACTGAGTTCAGAAGCGAAATGTTCGTGAGTTTTGTTGTAAAGAAGGAGACGGTCGTTTGTGATCGTAAGGAGGAGTTGAGGATTCTTGGTTAGGATGATTGTTAGATAATCGCTAAAACCGAAAAGAGTGATGAGTATCTCAATGTATTTTGGCTGATACAACAACTGTTTAAGAGAGATATGCTGTTTTGAACTTTCAATAATAAAATTTCCGAAGTTAACGATGACTTTATCCGGATCGGGTGATCGGCGGATGTGTCTTTCCGCAAGGACAAGGACCGCAACGAGGGTGTTTTTGTCTTCGACTTCTTGAATAAGTGATTTCAGGATACCGTGAATTTTTTTTGTGTCCTGAACCTTGAGGGATGCCAACACTCGCGTGACTTCATTTTCGCTCATTTTTTTCTGTAGCAGAAGCCCCGGCAGCCCCGATTCCTCAAAGGCAGTTTCTTTCTTTTCGATGAATTTTGCTTTGTAAAAAACATATGTTGTTTTAAGTGTAAGCTCGATATCCTTGAAAAGCTGGTCTTCGGCCGATTGGGATTCCTTTGACACATATCCAAGATTGCGGGCGAGAAAAATAAACTCTTCGGAAGCCAGGTCAGGGATTTCAAGATCTTTTGCGTTACCTCTCACCATGCGTAGAGCATTGATCACACGACGTAAAAAAGCGTAATTATTATATAGTTTTTCAAATTCTGTCGGTGTGAGAATGTCTGTTTCGAGCATATATTCCATAGCCTGAATAGTATTTGGTGTCCGCAATTTTGGGTGCTGATGGGCATGCGCCAGTTGAAGATACTGAATGGCGTATTCAATATCGGTTAAAGCCCCCTTGGAAAATTTTGCATTGATTTTTCCCGGAGTCACATTTTTAAGAATCTGTTTATTGCGGATCTCGATGGAGTTTTTGACAGAGATGGAACTCTCGGAATAAATAATCTGATCTCGAATTTCCATTACTTTGCCACAAAAATCCGTGTTGCCATAAATCGGACGCAAGCGAATGAGAGCTTGACGTTCATAATCATAAGCGCCCCCATCTTTGAGGTAATATTCACCCCAGCGGTTCAAGGAGCTTGCTAGAGGACCTTTTTTTCCGTGCGGGCGCAGGCGAAGATCAATTTCGAATATGCCCGCGTTTTTTGCCGGAAGAGCCTTTAAAAGATTTTGCACGAATTTGATAAAAAAAACCGAGTTACCAATGGCATTATTAGAATGATTTGTTTGAGCATTTTCATCATAGAGAAAAACAATTTCTAAATCTGAAGCATAACCAAGTTCTTGCCCTCCGAATTTTCCAAGGCCGAATAAGGCGAAAGAACAGACGGAACCGTCCTTGTTCGAGGGGGTCCCGTGTTGCTCTTCTAAATAGTGGTAAATTAAATTTGCTGTTGTGCTGATAATTGCCTCGGCGTGCTGTGTGAGCTGTTCGGCAAATTCAATAAAGGTAATACTGGGATAGATTAAGTGAACAAGATCAATACGAAAAAGCTCTTCATTTTTATATTCATTGATGGCTTTGACTTGTCGGTCGAATCCTTTGACTTTTGATAATGAATTTTGAAGTTCATCAAGCATAACCTCTTTGGATTTTGACTTTTCAAGATGACCGATATTTTTAAGAAAAGGAAGCAGATTTTCATGCTGCATGCGAATAAAGTCTTCCCAAATGTGAGGTCTTGCGCCGAAAATTTTTGCCAGAGAGGCCATTAGTAAATTTTCGTCTTTATCAAACGGGGATAGGGCGTAATTAGATTTGGTCATTAAGTCATCGATAAATTGATGAAATTGATGCATAGCCGCCGTCGGATCGGTTGCGAGAGGCAGAAGATGTGTAAACTGTTTGATACTGGCAACAGCCATTTTAAGTTTTTGTAAATAATGGGGCTGGGTTAGGGGACGGTCGTACATGTCTGTGATAGTGATTTTGTCATCCACGAAGGCGCCTTTTGTTTTGACAGAGACTTTTTGAATTGAAATTCCATGCAGGGTCAAAGCGTTGGCCAAAGAAAAAAGGTATGCGGGCGTGTCCGGTCCCGTAATATGCAAAACTGTCTGATTTGCCTCTTTTTCAAACTGAATATCAATCGGCAGCAACCGATGGGCGGATGAAGATGTATTTTTGGGAACCAGACCTATCAGGTGGTCCTGAATAAGGCGATTGATCTCCTTTTGAACTTCCTTAATTTTGTTGTCGATGAGGTATCCGTGATACAGGTTAAGCTGCGATTGAAATTGGGATTCAAAATCTTTTGCAAGTGTATCCGGAGCCGCGTGAACACAATGGAGTTGGGTAATGAATTTTTTTCTTTCAAGATAGAATGTTTGTCTGGCCAACTCCCGGGCTTGAGAGCGTCTCATGGGTTTTTTTGTTTTGGATATGGTTTTGGGAGTTGATTTTGAATATGTAAAGCTTTTGCCTTCTTGGATATTAAATCCGGCCGAGGTCAGAAGGCCGCAAATGACCGCGAAAGAACCTTGGGTGTCAAACCCAATAACGGTAATTGTGAAATCTTTATTTGATCTTTGGAAAATCATTTTGCAGGCGGTGTCTGTTGAGAGGTGAGATATTTCCCGAATATGAGTGATGATGTCCTCATCTGAGAATTCAAGGAAATAATCTTCTTCTAATCGCTCAATATGATTTTGAATCAAGGTCTCATCGATATGGGGGAGTCGGCTTTTGATTTGTGCTAATTTTTTTTCATCAAGAGGAGTCATTCAGGTCCACAGGGTCTGTATTTGAGTTTGGGGCTGCGCGGTTTCTGATCCATTATGATTATAGCATTTTTACGGCTTAAATCCGGTTCTTTTAAGATGGAAGGAGGCCGGAAGAATTCTTTTGACATTTTGCCTAAAGAGACTTATGATTTGCTCCTTTATTTGAGTACATGGATGAGAGGCCTCTTTCGAAAAGTTACAAAATTGTCCTTAATTCCATTCTGAAATTACAAATTTGCCATTATTTAAATATTTCGCTTTGGGTTTATATCTCTTGTAACGCGTTTACCTATTATTGAATTGCGCATGGATAGATCTGGGACGCGCTTGAATTTTCTGCTTAGAGGTTCTTGGCATGAATTCTGCTGTAAACAGCCTTTCCGATAAATCTATGGATTCGCTTTTAAAACAAAAACCTACGAAGGAGGATGGACATGTCAGGTGGAAATGGAAGGCGATTTCATTCGCCAAAAGAGGTCCTTGATTTCATTAAGAAAGAAGGGGTCCAGTTTGTTGATTTTAGGTTTTTGGATTTTCCGGGCACGTGGCAGCATTTTAGTATGCCGGCGCATGCGGTTGATGCTTCGAGCTTTGAAGAAGGATTGGGATTTGACGGATCATCCATTCGAGGATGGAAGGCGATAAATGAGAGTGACATGTTGGTTATGCCTTTGGCTGAAACAGCTCAGTTGGATCCATTTACAAAACACAAAACCGTTTTTATGATTTGTGCGATCAAAGATCCCATCACGAAGGAATTGTACCAGAAGGATCCAAGAAATATTGCCGTTAAAGCGGAAAAATTTCTAATATCCACCGGAATTGCGGATCAGGCCTTTTTTGGTCCGGAAGCCGAGTTTTTTATTTTTGATTCGGTTAAATATTCCGCTGAACCTCGCGGAGCCTTCTATGAAATCGACTCCATTGAAGCGGCATGGAATACCGGTCGGGAAGAAGAGGGAGGCAACAAAGGACATAAGCTGCGTCATAAAGAGGGATACTTTCCTTGCCCTCCAAGCGATAAATTTCAGGATTTGAGAAGCGAGATGGTTGTGGAACTTCTCAATCTTGGTGTGGATATCGAAGTTCATCACCATGAAGTGGCCACATCCGGTCAGGCTGAAATAGATATGCGATTTATGCCGATGGTGGATATGGCAGATAAACTTCTTATCTATAAGTACACTATTAAAAACGTTGCCCAAAAACACGGATATACGGCGACATTCATGCCGAAGCCGATTTTTGGTGATAACGGCTCAGGAATGCATGTGCACATGTCTTTGTGGAAAGAAGGAAAACCGCTCTTTGCCGGAGATGGTTATGCGGGACTTTCTCAGATGGCGCTCCACTATATCGGAGGAATTTTGAAGCATGCCAAAGCTTTAACGGCTTTGACAAATCCAACGGTGAATTCCTATAAACGTCTGGTTCCCGGTTTTGAAGCTCCGGTTAATCTCGCATACTCAAGCCGAAACCGTTCTGCCGCGGTCAGAATTCCCATGTATTCAGAAAACCCGAAAACAAAGCGCATTGAAGCAAGATTTCCGGATCCGAGCTGCAATCCGTATCTTGCGTTTTCCGCGATGCTAATGGCCGGGCTGGACGGGATTCAGAATAAAATTGATCCAGGACAGCCGCTGGACAAAGATCTTTATGATCTTCCTCCCGAAGAATTAGCCAAGGTGGAAAAGACGCCTTACTCTTTGAGAGATGCTTTACTTGAACTTGAAAAGGATCATGAGTTCTTGCTCGTAGGTGATGTTTTTACAAAAGATGCCATTGATACGTGGATCAATTATAAGCTTGAAAAGGAAGTTCAGGCGGTTGATTTACGTCCCAATCCTTATGAGTTCTTTCTCTACTACGATATCTAAGCTACATCTCTGAATATCAGCCGGACCATCAAAAGGCTTTTTAACCTCCACGTTAAAAAGCCTTTTTTATTTGCTTGATCAAAACCAAAAAGATCCCTAAAATACATTTTTGTCTCTTTCGGGAGAAAGTAATTCAAAAATGTATATAAAACGTTTATGGAAAAGATATTATGAGTAAAAAGAAGCGCGCCCATTTTCAAGAAGTTGATCTTCTGCATGATATTGCCATGGTTCTTGTTGAGTCCTTGGACATCAGGCACACACTGGAGTCCATTCTTCATCTGCTGGAAATCCATGCCAAGCTTCGCCGGGGCATGATCACGATCCTGGATCCTCAGCAGGAATTGCTGAAGGTCACCGTTGCTCATGGCATTACGGAAGCCGCCAAACAGCGCGGGGTGTACAAGGTTGGCGAAGGGATCACCGGAAAGGTTGTGGAAACAGGAGAGGCGATTATTGTGCCTGATATTAGAAAAGATCCGCGTTTCTTGTTTCGGACACGTCCTCACGCGTCAACTTCTGTCAAAAAACGATCTTTTGTATGTGTGCCGATCCGGATGGACAAAAGGGTTGTGGGGGCCCTGAGCGTGGACAAAGAGTTTGACGATAAGGCTGTGCTTATTGATATCGTTAAAATTTTGAATATTGTTGCCTCTTTTATCGCACAAGCTTTAAAACTTCATCAATTGGTCGAAGAAGAAAAAAAAGAGCTATTTGATGAAAATATTCGCTTGAGGGAGAATCTCAAGGAACGCTACCAAGTTGAAGGTATTGTCGGGAACAGCGGATGCATGAATCAGGTGTACGCCCTCATCAATCAGGTGGCTTCGAGCACAACCACAGTTTTGATTCGCGGAGAAAGCGGCACAGGCAAAGAGCTTGTTGCCAACGCGGTTCATTACAGCTCTCCTCGGGCGAATAAGGCATTTATTAAGATGAATTGCGCAGCTATGCCGGAATCCTTGCTTGAGAGCGAACTTTTTGGTCATGAGAAAGGAGCATTTACGGGAGCCACGGAGCGAAAAATGGGCCGATTTGAATTGGCGGATGGAGGAACGATATTTTTAGACGAGATCGGAGAATTCTCGAACGCACTTCAGATCAAACTACTGCGTGTGCTTCAAGGGCGTGAGTTTGAAAGAGTGGGCGGGCGCAATACGATCAAAATAAATATCCGTGTGATTGTCGCAACGAACAAAAATTTAGAAGAAGCTATTAAGAAGAAGGAATTCAGGGAAGATTTGTATTATCGCATCAATGTTTTTCCCATATATCTTCCGCCTCTTCGGGAGCGTAAAGACGACATTATCCTTTTGGTAGAGCATTTTCTTGAAAAGTACGTCAAGGAAAATTTTAAAACGGTAAAAAGAATCTCTACCCCCGCGATTGATATGCTTGTGAGTTATCATTGGCCGGGGAATGTCAGAGAACTTGAAAATTGTATGGAACGAGCGGTTCTTCTTTGTGATGAGGATGTGATCCGGGCCCATCATTTGCCGCCATCGCTTCAGACGGCAGAAACAACCCACACGCAATTTCAAAGAAAGGGCCTTGTTCGGTATTTAGACAATATTGAAAAGGAAATGATCATTGAAACCCTTAAAAAGGTCAAGGGGCACCAAAAAAATGCTGCGAAAGAGCTTGATCTCACCGAACGGATGCTGGGGTACAAGATTAAAAAGCATGATATCCGGTCGAAGCTCTACCAAAAAAATACATAAATGAATTATTAAATACAATAAAATACAAAAATGTAATTTTTATAATCCCCCGCCTAATCTCTCAATTTCCATAAAACATTTATTATTGAATGTTTACGAAAACTTTAAATGTTGGCATGTTGCTTGCGAACGCAATATCCTATCGTATTCAATCCCTTTAAAATCTTTTAATGAGAGCTATCTCGAAAGGAGCCCGTAATGTACCGTTTTTTGCAGCGACAGCGTATGTTTTCGAAACATGGAACAAGTCTTTCCACAAAACTTTTATTTTGTGGAGCCATTTTATTTGCGTTATTGCTAACGCGAACCTCTTATGCAGAGTCAAACAATGAAGCATCAGCAAGATACGATGCTCTCATGAACGTTTTGGTTGACCGGGGTGTGATAAGCGAAACTGACGTTGAGAGTATCAACAATGCGGTTGAAGCTGAAATATCTCAACAACCAGCCGCCGAATCGTCCTACAAACCCGAATCCGATTCTCCCCTGGCTTGGATTGAGTCAAATACGGGTGGAAAATTAAAGATAGGTGTGGGAATTCGAACATCTGTTGTAGGAAGAGAGGATGGATCTCCAAGCGGAACAAACTGGGATTATGACGCGTATCTGGATAGCATCCGACTTTACGTCAATGGGCAATTATATGAAAACTTCCTACTCGAATTCAATACAGAGTATGATGGCGCGGAAGGGGATGTCCATGTTCTGGATGCCATCTTAAAGTTCCAACCAATGGAGGCGTTTAATATTTGGATTGGCCGCCATTTACCGCCATCGGATCGTTCTAACCTCGATGGTCCTTACTACTTGTCAACATATGAGTTTCCGGGTCTTGTATCGCGTTATCCAGCCATTTTTGCAGGCCGTGATGACGGAGTGATGGTTAACGGCCAGTTTAATGAAGGACAGTTTAAATATGCCTTTGGTGTCTATCAAGGGAATGAAACAGCAACAAATCCGGATGACAACCTTTTGTACGCCGGCCGGGTAACAGTCAACTTTTGGGATCCGGTGCCGGGATACTATACGACCAGTACCAATTATGGAGCGAAAGAAATATTGGCCGTTGCCCTTGTCGGAGAGCAGTTCCATCTT